>CAMFES010000011.1 GCA_945949525.1 uncultured Veillonellaceae bacterium | reverse complement strand
AACGAAAAATAGAGGCTGACCAATAAGGCAGCCTCTACAATTACCGGAATTAACGCTTCTCGCGGATACGAGCAGCCTTACCAGTGAGGTTACGGATGTAATACAGCTTCGCACGGCGAACTACACCACGACGCTTAACCTCAATCTTCTCCAGACGTGGGGAATGTACCGGGAAAGTACGCTCTACGCCGATACCGCAGGAAATCTTGCGAACGGTGAAGGTCTCACGCACACCGGAGCCGGAACGTGCAATTACGATACCCTCAAAGGCCTGAATACGCTCGCGGGAACCCTCCACTACCTTTACCAGGCAGTTTACGGTGTCACCCTGCTGAAAAGCCGGGATATCGCTTCTGAGCTGCTCTTTCTCTAATTCCTGAATAATGTTCATTTTATTTCCTCCTCTTTACGGACGTTCGTGTCAAGTGTTGAATTCTAATATAGCCTTGATCAGAGGACCGCCCAAATACCTCAATATAATACCACAGAGGAAAAAGCCTTGTCAAGGGATTTTCCACAGATATACTCCATTCTATTTCCGTAAGATTATTATCTATACAATTCTTCCCATGGCTTCCCGCACCACGGCCTCCGGCACGTCATTCCTGCCGGTGACAGTACCAATGCCGCCATCCATCAAAATCCACTTTACCTTGCCGCCTACGGTCTTCTTGTCGTGGAAAATATCCCCATAAAGCTGGTCAACAGTACAGCCCTCTGCCCTGATTGGCAGATGCAGGGCCTCAATCAGCCGGATGACGCGCTCCACGGACGCACTATCTATCATGCCCAGTGCCTGGCTGATGTGCGCTGCGCACACCATGCCGATGCCCACGGCCTCCCCGTGGTTATACCTGGTGTAGCCGGTGTTTTTCTCAATGGCATGAGCCGCAGTATGACCGAAGTTCAAAATCGCCCGCAGTCCCAGCTCCTTCTCATCCTGGCTTACCACCTCGGCCTTGATTTCACAGGAACGTGCCGTCATGTGCATAGCCGCTTCATTGTCAAGGCTCAGCACCGGCTCCGGGTTATCCTCAAGATATTTGAAAAAATCATTGTCATAAATAATGCCGTATTTGATAATCTCGCCCAGTCCTGTGTAAATCTCCCGCTTTGGCAGGGTTTTCAGCGTGTTCAAATCCATAAATACCGCCTTGGGCTGGTAAAAGGCACCAATCAGGTTCTTGCCCAGCTGATGATTGACAGCCACCTTGCCGCCCACGCTTGAATCAACCTGCGCCAAAAGGCTGGTAGGCACCTGTACAAAAGGCACCCCCCGCATGTAGGAGGCCGCTACAAAGCCTGCCAAATCACCGACAACGCCGCCGCCCAGAGCAAAAATAGGAGATTTCCTGTCCATCCCCAGCTCAATGCATCTGGTAAACAGCTCCTCCGCCACAGCCAGGGACTTGGAGCTTTCACCTGCCGGAATCTCATATATCTCCGCCTCAAGGCCGCCCTGACGCAGCAGCTGCAGAAGCCACTCCCCGTACAGAGGCCCCACATTGGTATCCGTAATCACCAGCCCCCTGCCGGAAAAACCGCCCCCTCTGCAAAAGTCTGCAATCTCCTGCTCCAGACCATTGCCGATATAAATATTGTAACTATCCTTACCCAGCTCTACAGGTACTATACGCATGCGATAACCATCTTTCTGTTCCAAAAACTACATAAAATCACATAAAACTGCATAAAACTGCACAAAATTACATCTACTCGATTAAGCCCAGATTCCTCATGACATTTTCTACCTTGTCCGTATCCACAGGCTTGGAGGCATAGGCATCACACCCCTGGCGAAAGGCCTCATCCACATAGCCCACATCTGCCAGCGCAGTCATCATGATAATCTTCAGATGCTCCTCATCCGGTACATTCTGCTGCTTTTCCAGCTGGCGAATAACCTTCAGCACCTTCAGTCCGTCTACCTTCGGCATCATGATATCTAGACACAAAAGATCATAGTGGTCCTTGTTTTTTATGGAATCCATATACAGGTCAACTGCCTCCATGCCGTCAACAGCCACATCCACCTCACCGTAGGTCTGCATAAACTTCTGCAAAAAATTGCGGCTAATGCGGTCATCCTCTGCAATCAAAATTTTCATTGTCCAGTCCTCCTAGCTATTCAGCTTGTCTTCACAATATTTCAGCAAATCAAGAATATCATCATCAGGCGGCTTGTCTTCATTCTCTTCACTAGCTGCTGCCGCCTGCAGCGTTTTCGGCCACATACCTCCTGCCTCATGCTCCTTGTCCGGCTTCCTCTTTCGTTCCCAGTAAGGATTTACAAACACGGACTGATCCTTTAGCTCCGTATCAGCCTTGTCTGCCAGCACAAGGGGAATGGTAAAGGTAAATCTGCTGCCTGCCCCCGGCTTGGAAACCACATGTATCTCACCATCCATAGCCGTTACCAGCTCCTTGACAATCATGAGCCCCAGGCCCGTGCCGCCAAAGCGTCTTGTGGTGGAGCCATCCACCTGGCTGAATGGCTTGAACAGCTTTTCCTGAGCTTCCGTGGACATGCCGATGCCGGTATCCTCCACATAAAACTCCAGCAGGCTCTTGATGCCCCGCTTGAAGGTTCTCGCCCCCAGCATGATGGAGCCCTTGGCAGTAAATTTCAGGGCATTGTTCAAAAGATTATGCAGTATCTGCCGCAGCCTCAGCGGGTCCCCCTGAATAAACTGCGGCAGACCGCTGCAGTCGGGATAGACAAACTCCAGTCCTTTTCCCGCCGCCACCTGCCCGTGCAGTGCGCTGACGCGCTTCAAAAGCACATGCAAATCCAAATCTATCTTCTCAATCACCATCTTGCCGTTTTCCAGCTTGGCGTAGTCCAGAATATCGTTGATGATTTTCAGCAAATCCTCGGAACACTGCTTTGCCGCCTGCAGATTTGACCGCTGCTCCTCATTGAGTGGCGAGCGCAGGGTCAGGTTTATCATGCCCGTCATGCCGTTTATCGGTGTTCTGATTTCATGGCTCATATTTGCCAAAAACTGCGTCTTGGTGTTGTTGGCAGCCTCTGCCATGCGGCGGGCCTCGGTCAGCTCCTTCTCCCGCTGCTTGCGCTTGGAAATATCTATCATTGTCAGGACAATCTGCTTTTCATTTTCCTTCCAGACCTGCGTCAGAAAAAACTGCAGCCAGATGGGCTCCTCCGTCACTCTCGAAATCACCGCCGCCACAAACTCAGCCGAAAAGCCATCATCCAGCACGGCAGCCTCGATATTGTTGCGGATGATGCAGAACTTGCACTTGTCGCTCCTGCCACAGCCGTAGGGCATGCAGTTGACGCATTTGAACACATCCCCCAGCTGCTGTCCCAGTGCATCATTGTAGGTACCTCCCAGAGTTTCCAGGGCCGCCTCATTGACCTCCACAATCTCGCCACGGATGCTGAGGCTGCAGATGCCGATTTTTGCCGCCTCAAACACGGAGCGCATATAGTATTGGTCGCTTTCCATCTTGCGTGCCAACCCGTGCAGACGGGTTATATCCCTGAACACGGAGGTGCTGCCGATGATATTGCCCTCCCTGTCATAGCGGGGAGAACAGGTGGCAGACAGATATACCGGCAGCTCTCCGCGCATAATTCCGATGTTTTTGCTCAGGCCTACCGTTCTGTTTTCCCGCATGGCCTTTGCCACCGGGCAAAAATACCGCTCCTTCGTTTCCAGGTTTATCAGCCTGCATATATCAGAAAAAAGAACTCCCGTCCCTGGCTCATGCCTGCACTCAAAAATCTCCTCTGCCGCCCTGTTCATATAAGTGACAACGCCCTGCACATTGGTAAGGACAAAGCCATCTCCCAGTCCTCCCAGAACGCTCTCCAAATCCCCATACGAAAAAGGGGTTCCCGTATCTACATGCATTACTAACGCCTCCCCTGATATCTGGCTACGTTGGTAATCATGCTGGCCATTCCCGACAGGGGCAGCTGCTGTACAACAGCCCCCTTGTCATAAGCGGCCCGCGGCATACCGTATACCACACAGCTGGCCTCATCCTGACCAAGGGTGACGGAGCCTGCCTCCCGCATTTTCAGAAGCCCTCTCGCTCCATCCTCGCCCATGCCTGTCAGGATTACCCCCATGGCCCTGTCGCCTATCCTTTCGGCCACAGAGTTAAAAAGCACATCCACAGACGGACAATGCCCGTTCACCTTCGGTCCATAATTCACATCCAGCTGCATCATGTCACCAAATTTCTTTACCATCATCTGCTTGTCCCCCGGCGCCACATAGGCACAGTTACTCTCCAGCTTGTCCCCGTTTTCCGCTTCCTTGACGGAAATATGGCATTCATTATTCAGCCTGTCTGCAAACAGCTTGGAAAACATAGGTGGTATGTGCTGGACAATCACGATAGGCGGCAAGGGCGGCTGCAGCGCCTTCAGAATAGCTGACAAGGCCTCAGTGCCACCTGTAGATGCACCGATTGCTATCAGCTGCACTGTCTTGCCGGGCACAGGCACCTTTATCTGGCTCATGGGCACGGAGCGGGGCGGTTCCCTGTCCTCGCCGCGCATGGCCGACATCTGCTTCATGCTGTCCACAATCCTGTTCATATTGGCGGCCATGGCCTCCTTGTAGGAGCTGCCCGGATCATCCCTGCCGCCACGGCCCGGATGTACTCCGCTCAGAACAGATACGGTATTGGCCGCGTCCGCAGTAGAGGCCACCGTTGCCATTGCCGCCGCTACGGCCTCTCTGGCAGATACCCCCCCGGCAGGGGAGGATGACCGGCCTGACATCAGCTCATAGGAAGCCCGCGGCCTTGGCGGGTCAGCATCAGCCTGCCTTACCAGCTCCTCCACCCTGGCCAGCTGGGCCTCTTCCGCCTCAGCTGCCTGCTCTGCCTCTGCCGCCAGCCTCCTGCCATGCTCCACAGCCAGGCCGACCTCCTCGGCCATCTCGTCCATGTAGCCGCTGCTGCTCAGGGTGCTGGAAGGCTTTTCCAAAAAGGAAAAGGCCCCCGCCTCCAGGGCCAGCCCCTTGTACGCCGGCCTTGAGCTGGACACGATGGTAGGCAGGTTGTACTGCACGATCAGCCTGCGCAAAAATTCAATGCCGTTCATGTTGGGCATCTCCACATCCAGAATCATGGCATCCGGATCAAAGGACAAAATTTTGTCCCTGGCAGAAAAGGCATCCCCCGCCTTTTCGATAACGCTGCCGACAGGAAGCCGGTTCTTCAGGCCCCTGGCCAGAACCTCCCGGAAAAACATCGAATCATCAACTATTAAAACTTTCACTGGTTCCATATCAGGATCACTTCTTTCGATAAACGGACGGCATCACATATTCAAATGGTGCCGACTGCCTGTCAATTACTTCGGAGTGGCCCACAAACAAGAAGCCTCCCGGCTCCAAAAAGTCATAGAACTTCCGCACCAGCGCGTCCCTGGTAGGATTATCAAAATATATCATCACATTGCGGCAAAAAATCACATGAAAAGGCCTTCTAAAAGGAAAAACAGGCGTCATCAGGTTAAACTTGCGGTAGAGGACCTTCTGCTTCAGCCTGTCCGAAACCTGATAGGTGCCATCAGAAAGACGATGAAAAAACTCTGCCTGCCACTGGGCAGGCAGGGTACGCACGGACTCCCCCGCATATATTCCGGCCCTGGCAACATCCAGTATATCCTGGGACAAATCCGTAGCCAGAAGGGTGGTTTCCCACTCAGGCCCCCGCAGGGCAAAAAAATCCGCCATAATCATGGCCAGCGTATAGGACTCCTCACCGCTGGAGCAGGCGGCACACCAGGTACGCACATCCCCATCTTTGATGCTTCCCTCCAGATAAGGCAACACCTGCTTGCCAAAAAAATCAAAATGGTCAGCTTCCCGCATAAAAAACGTGTGATGAGTGGTAATAGCCTCTGAGAGCAGCGTCAGGGCCTTCCCTGACGCATCCTCCAGAACATACTCCAAAAATTCCCGCTCATCTCCAAAGCCGGGCTGTCCGGCTCTGTCGTTAAGCAGCTTGAACAAACGCGACTCCAGCAGCGCTTTTTTTTCTAACGGCAGTTGGATGCCGAAATGCTGCTGAACCAGCTGGGCATACTGCTGGAATAAAGATTCCTGCATAAAGTCCTCTCCCTCATTCTCCACGGCAGCCTATGCTGCCTGACACATTGCAGGCTGCCGCATCAATAAAATTCTGTGCAGCTACCATAACCACATAACTACATAACTACATAATTACATAATTACATAATTACATAACTATATCACTGCATATCTGCCTCCATGCGCAGCTCCCGTCTATATATCTATACCCCGTCTTTATTTATCCGCTTTAGTATTTACCGAAGCCTTCCTCGTCAGTCAGGGCGATAGTTTTCGGCTTCACACCAGGGGCGGCAGGCTTTACCGCGCCAGCTCCTCCCTGACTTCTATGCAGACCGCCCGTCTGAACCTCACCACGGGCGGCAGGAGCCTTGGCAGCGGAAGGCTGATAGAAGCTGTTGGCAGTATGCCCCAGCTTGAACCTGCCTACGCTGGCCTTCATGTTATCGGCCTGGGTGCTGAGATGCTGGCTGGCAGTGGCGGCCTCCTCAGACGTGGAGGAGTTGGACTGCACAACCTGAGATACCTGCTGCACTCCCTGATTAATCTGCTCAAGGGCCAGCTTCTGCTCGTTGGAAGCCTTGGCGATGCTTGCTACAATATCAGCTACCGCAGCCACATCCCCCACGATTTCGTTCAGGGCCTCCGCCGTCTTGTGGGCGATGCCCCGGCCTGCTTCCACCTTCTCCATGGAACCCTCAATCATGTCGGTGGTCTCCTTGGCAGCCTTGGCACTGCGGGCGGCCAGATTGCGCACCTCTTCCGCCACTACGGCAAAGCCCTTGCCGTGCTGACCGGCACGGGCAGCCTCAACGGCCGCATTAAGTGCCAGAATATTGGTCTGGAAGGCAATCTCATCAATAACCTTGATAATCTTGGAAATATTGGCGGAGGATACGTTGATTTCCTCCATAGCGGACAGCATTTCCTGCATTTCCTGATTGCCAACCTCCGCCTTGCTTCTGGTGCCTACGGTCAGCTCGTTGGCCTTCTCCGCATTCTGAGCATTGCTGGCTGTCTGGGAGGCAATCTGGGATATGGAAGCCGACAGCTGCTGTACGGAGGCCGCCTGCTCGGAGGCACCCTGGGACAGCGCTACGCTGGCATCGGATACATTCTGTGCCCCGGCTGCCACCTGATCCGCCTCATGATTAATCTCCACCATAACCTCACGGACGCGCTGACGCATAATCTCAAAGCTGGCGGCAGCATCCCCCAGCTCATCTCCGGTGCTGGTAACAACCTCGGTGGCCAAATCGCCGTCCGCAATCCTGTTGGCGGAATCACCCAGCTGGATAAGGCGCTTCTTTACATCCCGGTTAAAGAGGATTCCGGCAGCAGCGGAGCAGACAATCATCAGCAGGGCCACCAGCATAATGGCGGTGACATCGCTGTCCAGCTCCTCACTGATAGCAATATCGCGCTTCTTGGCCGAATCATAGCCCATATCCGCAATCTCATGGAGCTTCTCAGCAATAGCTTCATCATTCTTTACATAGTTGGTAGTAGCCGCAGTTCTTGCGTTGGACTCCAATGGCTGCGTAGCCTGCTGTCTGAGATAGCTGGCGGTACTCTGACGGAAATTATTATAAGCCGTAGTCAAATTTGCAATCTCAGTCTTGGCCTGGTCGCTTTTAGCGGTCTGCTGCAGCACCTTGAGGCATTCATCAGCCTCTGTAAGATTTTTCTCCATGGCAGCGGTGTATTCCTGCTTTTTGCCCGGATCATCACTGCGCAGCACCAGCAGCATATTGGCCCTGGCATGCTGGAAGTGCATGCCCATCTCGTAGGCGTTGGCACTGGCCTCCACGTCATTTTTCATAATATCCCTGTAGGTTTCATCCGTATCCCTGGCAACCGTAATGCCATGATAGGCAACACCGATAATCAAAAGCTCCATGATTACCATAAAAATCATCAGCTTGGTACCGATTTTCATATTCTTGAATAACATCATATCTACACCTCTATCTCAAAAATGCCGGATAATCTCTCCGTCCAGCCCCTTTTATTCGGACTTATTTTCACTTTCTGCACCGCTTGAATCATCCTTGGCAGGTTCGTCACCGGCAGCGCTGCCCATCAGCTCCTGATCATCCTCCGAAAACAGCTTTTCCCAGTCCAGGAGCAGCACAACGCTGGATTCCAGCTTGCCAATCCCCCTGATGTACTTATTCTGGGAGGCCTTCAAATCAGGCGGCGGCACTACGTTTTTCTCCGTAATATCCAGCACCTCGGAAACGCCATCCACAATCAGGCCGATCAGGACGCCGTTTATCTCCACTACAATCACACAGGTTCTGTCCGTGTACTCCCGGTATTCACGCCTGAACCTGAGGCGCATATCCACCACCGGAATAATCTTGCCCCGCAGGTTGATAATGCCCCGCACATAATCCGGCACCTCCGGCACCGTAGTAATCTTCTGGATGCCTATAATCTCAATAACCACCCTGATATCAATGCCATAGACTTCATCCCCCAGGGAAAAGGTCAGATACTTATCCTTCTGGGTATCCTCCTCTTCCATGAGATTCTTCTCGTCCTCCACGTCAATCCCTCCCATTTATGAATAAATCATATTATGCAGCATCTGCGGGTCCAGTATCAGGCTGATACTGCCATCCCCCAAAAGTGTACAACCGCTGATGCCGGTCGTATTCATCAGCCTGCTGATATACTGCGGCACAGGCTTGACCACAATCTCCTGCACCCCCAGGAGCCTGTCTGCCAGCACGCCAAAGGTCTTCTCCCCCGCCTCTAAAAGCAGGACAATCCCCTCCGACGGCTCCGTAACGGCCCCATCAAGCTTGTACATATCATACAGGCGCACCACAGGACAGCACCTGCCCTGCACCATAATCATCTCCTGACCATCAGGATCCTTGAAAATCTGCCCCTCCTCCGGACGGAAGGAGCGGCTGATGCTGGTAATCGGAATCGTAAAGCTGGAACCGCCCACACTGACTGACATGCCATCAATAATCGCCAGCGTCAGCGGAATCCTGATGGTGGTGGTACTGCCCATGCCAGGGTCGCTGTCCACGATTACATTGCCCCCCAGGGTCTTGATGTTGGATACCACCACATCCATGCCCACGCCCCGGCCGGAGAACTCCGTTACCTTTTCCTTGGTGGAAAAACCCGGTGCAAAGATAAAGGAATAAATCTCCCTGTCCGTATACTCCGCCTCAGGCTTGGTCAGAAGCCCGTTCCTTCTGGCCCTCTCCATAATCTTTTCCTTGTTCAGCCCGCCGCCATCATCCTTGATTTTGATAACAACCTCTCCACCGGCGTTCTCCGCCGACAGGGTGACGGTACCCGTTTCCTGCTTGCCTGCATCCAGCCGTACCTCCGGCATCTCGATGCCGTGGTCGATGGAGTTCCGGACAATGTGCATAAGGGGGTCCGAGATATGCTCATTGATGTTCTTGTCCACCTCGGTGTCCTCGCCCACCAGCACCAGCCGGGCCTTCTTGCCCAGCTTTTTGGTCATATCCCGCACGATGCGGTTCATCTTCTTGAAGGTGCCCTCCAAAGGCACCATGCGCAGAGCCATCACGCTGTCCTGCAGCTCACCGTTAATCTTGTGCAGCTGCCGGGCCGCCTTCTGGAAATTGTCCAGCTCCATGCCCGCCAGATCAGGATTCTGGGTAACCATGGCCTCGGCAATAACCAGCTCGCCCACCAGATCCATCAGCTTGTCCAGCTTGTCCACCCGGACGCTGATCATCTGGGCGCCATCTCCATGGTGGACAGGCGTCCTGCTGCCGGAAGCGGCAGGCGGTGGCGGTGCCGCAGGCTCCGGCCGCTCGTTCTGTGGTGGCAGCTCCGGCTTGATAGGCTCCGTGTTCTCCATGGCGTTAATCGCCACCGTTTCAGGTGTCGGCCAGTATTCACACTCGGCCGTGCTGCCCAGCTCCTTCAGCTCCAGCTTTTCCATGAAGATGGTCTGATCCAGCTCCTTCTTCACCTCGTCATAATTCATCTTAGCGGTGAAGAAAATACGGAAGCCCAGGGACCTGATGGTATCTACGGCCGTATCATCCTCCAGAATCTTCTCCGGCAGGTTGTGAATCTCAATCACCTTTTCCTTGAGGTTGTTCAACACGCCAAAGGCACGAACCTCCTCCATCTCACAGCCTTCCTGGAAGAATATAGTAGCAGCGAAAACGTGAATGCCATCCTCCTTGCCGCCCTCGCCTGCCGATGCCTCGGCAGCGGCAGGAGCCTTGGCAGCTCCGATATAATACTGCTTCGGCTTTTCCTTCTTCGCGGCATTGGCATTCTTCGCCTTGCGCAAATCTATGTCAGGGTCATCGCCGTTGGCTATCTTCATCTCCCTGAGAAAATTCTTCGTGTACTCCCTCAGCTCCTGGCTGCTCATATCAGGCTGGCCGCCCCCGTCCAGCTTATCCATCTCAATGCGGATAAAATCCACCGCATTCAGCACGATGTCCGTAATGGCCGTCGTATCCACCTTCTGCGGGTGAAGCTCCCTGATATAATAAAAAATGTCCTCTACCGAATGTGCCAGGGTTGACACCTCATCGAACATCATCATGGCCGCGGAGCCCTTTATCGTATGCATGGCGCGGAAAATTTCATTTACATCGTCGACGCTGAAGCCGCCGTTTTCCTCACTGCCCAGGGCAATCTGCTCCAGCTGCTCCAGAAACTGCCGCGTTTCGTAAATGAATACTTCTACCATAGGTTCTGCCACACAATCATCCCCAATCCTAAAAAATTAATAGTATCCCACTCGCTTATTATACATCAAAAATCCTTGCCGTTGTAGTACCTCTTACCCAAAATATACATTACCACTGTATAATTTCAATATGTACCCGAAAATTCCTTCTTTTTGTGGCAAAAAAATTTTATTTTCCTGTTTCTATCCGCAGGGAACTGCCACTGCGGGTCTTTGTTACCTGAATCTGCTGTGGCACCGCCTCTATCAGCTCCTCCCGGTGGCTGATAATCGCCACCAGCTTTCTGCTGTCCGACAGCTTCAGCAAAATATCCATGGCCCGTTCAATGGATTTTCTATCCAGCGTGCCAAAGCCTTCATCAATGAACAGCGCATCCATGCAGATTCCGCCCAGCTCAGAGGAAACCTTATCCGAAAGCCCCAGGGCCAGGCTGAGGGAGGCCTTGAAGCTCTCTCCCCCGGACAGGCTTCTGACCGGGCGGCGGCGTCCGGTATAGTTATCCAGCACCTCCAAATCAAGATAGGTATGGCTCTTATTGCCCAGCTCCTTCTCCTGGCGGTACAGCTCATACTGGCCATCGCTCATAGGCCCCAGCCGCCTGTTGGCCGCCCTGATGATGCTGTCAAAGCCGGCGGCCTGAACATACTGCTCCAGTGTCAGCTTGCCATTGCCGGTCTGGCCGCTGACCAGATTGTATAGCCGCCCCAAAATGGCCGCTTCATGCTTCGCCTTTTCAAAGGCCGCCTGCTGTCCGGCTATCTTATCCCGTCGGCTGAGGTTGTTTTCCATGCGGCGGCTGATGCGGCCCTCTGCCTGCTGACATTTTTCCTGCTGGGCCTTGTTCTCCTGCAGCTTTATCTGCAAAGCATTTCTGTACTCCGCCAGCTCGGCCTCGCTGCTGCCGCCGCTGCCCGTCAGCTGCCCCAAAAGCTGCAGCTGGCCCTCCCGATCGGCTATGGCGGCCCCGATGGCCTCCCGCTCCTTCTGCAAAAGCTGCCTTTTCCGGCGAAGCTCATCCGTTTCCCTGCCACCGGCGGCTGCCAGCTCCCGTTCCACACGGCGCAGCCCTTGGACCATTTCCTGCAGCTCATCGGCCTTTTTCTGCTTGCCGGCCAGAATACCTGCCAGCTGTCCCTTCTGCAGCTGTACCAGCTCATAAAGCTGACGCAGGCCGGCCTTGTCAGGAACCTCCATGGCAAAGGCCTCACCCCTGGCAACGGCCTCCTGCCAGATACTGCTCTGCAGGCACTCCAGCATGTAGCTTCCTATCTGCTCATCCAGCACGGCCAGCTCCGCGTTGGCGGCGGCCGCATCCGCTGCAGCGGCCGCCCTGTCCTCCGCCGCCTTTTTTTCCTTCTGCTGCAGGGCCTTTACCTCCGCCTCCGTGACGGCCCTATCCGGCAGTCCGGCCGGGGCTGGATGGCTTACTGAGCCGCACACGGGGCAGGGCTGCCCCTCCTGAAGACCCAGTGCCAAAATCCCCGCCCTGTTCCTCTCCAGGCACATTTCCCCCTCCTGCCGCGCTCCTGATGCAGCTGCATGTGCCGCCTGAGCCTCCACCAGCCCGGCCTGCAGCCTGCCCAGCTTCTTTTTTACGCTGCTGTACCGCGGAATCTGCTGCCGCTGCAGATTCTCCAGCCTTTCCAGCAGCCCTGCCAGGGAACCAGCCTCCTGCTGGCAGACGGCCAGCTGCTCCGGCGCCTCCCGCATTTTTTCCTGAGCCTCCTGCAGCTTCCCCAGCTTTTCCTGAAGTCCGCGCTCCGCCTCCGCCAGCTCCCGCTCCCGTTTTTCATAATCTGCCAGCCGCTCCTGAAGCTCTGCCAGCTGTTTTTTCAGTCCGGTGTATTTTTTGATATTATGTTCATTGTTTTCCGCCAGGGCAAAATCCTTCTGCAGCTCCTGTCCTGACCTTCGCAGCTGCTCCAGCCTTTCCCGCAGCTCCTCTGCGGAGGGTCCGTCCGCCGCCACAGCCCGATCCAGCAGGGACAGCATTTCCTCCACGCAGCAGACGCCGCCACTGCCGGACAGCCTTGCCTTCAGCTGTTCCAGCTCCTCCGCCAGAGGGCCTTCCGGCTCCGCCTCCGCCTCGCCGAAATATTGCAGCATGCTTCTCTCCAGCACGTCCACGGCCTTGACGGCCCTGCTTCGCTTCTCCCTCAGCTGCAGCTCCATTGCTTTGTAGCCCTCGGTCATAAAGATATGGCGCAGGATGCCGGTACGCTCCTCCGTCCTGGCATTCAAAAGGCCCCAGAATTCCCCCTGGGCAATCATGGCCAGCTGCTTGAACTGCTTTTCATCCACGTGCAGAAGCTCCCTGACAGCCTGATTGACAGCCTTTATTCCCTCAATGGGTGCATCGTCGCCGGGATACAGCACCGCCCTCTCCTTTTCCTGCCGGAAGCCGCTCCCCCGCTTCATAGGGCGCATATAGGAGGGCTGGCGGTAAATCCGGTATTCCCTGCCCTGATGGGAAAAATAAAAATCCACATAGCTTTCCGTGCCGGGCTGTGCGTACTCGCTGCGCAGGCTGTCCGTGCCGCGGTAGCTGCCGCTGACCGCATCGAACAGGGCAAAGCAGATAGCATCGAAAATCATGGTCTTCCCCGCTCCTGTTTCCCCTGCAATCAGAATGGGCCTGTTCAGCTCAAACTCCTGGAAATTTATCTCCGGCATCCTGTCCCCATAGGGCCCGATGCCGCTGATTATCAGCTTAATCGGCTTCATCCGTCACACCTGCCTTTGCACCAATCTCCTTCAGCACGGCCATTTCCTCTTCACTGATTTCCTGTCCGTAGACCAGACGGTAAAAATCCCCTGCCAGCTCCTCAAAGGAACGAAGCTCCGATGCCGCAAAGATATCCTCCCGCTCCATGGCCATAGTGCGTGAATTCCTGTAATCCAGCCTGACGGTATTGGGATAATAGCCCTGAATAATCCCCATGGCATTGTCCCTTGGCTCCTCATCCGTCAAGGTCACATAGATATAATCATCCGTATCCTGCAGATTTTCCCCGGCCAAGATCTGCTCCAGCCTGCCGGTGAGATGGCGCAGCTCCCTCCTTGGCTTCAGCGGAATCAGCTCCACCT
Organism: uncultured Veillonellaceae bacterium; assembly: GCA_945949525.1. Lineage (GTDB taxonomy): Bacteria > Bacillota > Negativicutes > Selenomonadales > Selenomonadaceae > Anaerovibrio. The sequence continues at coordinate 20,513 of CAMFES010000011.1, read as the reverse complement.
CCGTGCTGCCGTCCTCCTCTATAGTGACCAGGGGTATGCTTTTCGCATCATGGCATTCTCCCAGTGAATACTTCAGCGGCGAGCCTGCGTAGCGCACAGTCCTCCGGCCCACCTGCTGGGGCCTGTGGATGTGTCCCAGCGCCACATAGGAAAAGTCCGCAAAATTATCCGCCCCTATCTGCTCCACCAGTCCCACGTTCTGCACGGCCGCGCTTTCGGAACCGGCCAGCTCCGGCACAAGGCCTCCTCCCGCTACAAACTGATGGGCAACCAGAACATTACAAGCCCCCGGCTGAACTCCTCCGTGGCGCAGAATAACCTTTACCGCCTGGTCATAGCTCTCTATCCTCTCATCAGGAAAAAAATGCTTCACCTGGGAGGCCTTGACAAAGGGCAGAAGATAAAAATTCACCCCGTCAATACACCTGTGATACAGCTCCCCCTGATATTTGGAGGCAATAAAGATTCCCCTGGCCTCAAAAAATCTGCTGCCAAAATTCAGCCGCTCATCGGAATCGTGATTGCCGCTGATGATGAAAACCTTTGCCGCCAGCTCCGACAGGCTGCTCAAAAAATAATCCAGCAGGCGCACCGCCCCCTCGCTGGGAACCGGCCTGTCATAAATGTCCCCTGCCAACAGCACTCCGTCCACCTGATACTCCCTGACCACCCTCAGTATCTCGTCCAGTATGTATCTCTGGTCAGCCAGAAGGTCAAAATCCCCCAGGGACCTGCCAATATGCAAATCCCCCAAATGCAGCAGCCTCATCCTGCCTCACGCCCCTTTCAAGCCCACAAAAAAGCAGCACCGGCAGTACCATAGCAGGTAATGCCCATGCTGCCACTATCATTATATACCCTCTCTGTACAAACCATCAAGGCTGTTCCTGTCCGCCTTGGCCAGCTTGATCTGCTGAAAAAAGGCCGCCTCGATATCCTCAATCAGCCTCGCCATCTGGCTGTCCGTGCCGGAAAAAGGCACGAAGCCCCCCGCCATCACCTGATGGCCGCCTCCGTCGCCGAAGCCCTGCAGGGCCTTGGCTGTAATGACGCCTGCATTCAGGCCGCTGCTGCACCGGACAGACAGCTTCAGCCCCAGCTCCTTGCGTGAGTACACCACGGAAAAGGTAACCCTGACAATGCTCAGGATAAAATCAGAAACAGATGCCACCAGCGCCTCCGGGCAGTTCTCCCCTGCAAAGGCAAAGGCCGTATCCCCATCGTACATCTTGATGCTCTCGATGGCCTTGGCATAGGCCTCCAGATCCTTGAACTCCAGCTCCGAATTCTCCAGATAATAGATGGTATCGCCATCACAGAAGGCAAACAGCCTGGAAAGCATATCCAAATCCAGCTGGCTTACCCCTCGTGACAGCTTGGCCGTATCGCTGCGTATGCCAAAGGTCAGCACCAGGGCCGTCCTTTCATCCATGGGGATGTCATTCTCAAAAAAATAGCTGGCAATAATGGCGGCACAGGAGCCCACCTCCGGACGGATATCCGCAAAGCGGTACTCTGCCTGAAAAAAGGTCGGATGATGGTCTATGCTGGCGATTTCCACACCTTTTGTATCCTCCACATTAGAATTAAACTTCTGGGAGTCAACCAGGATAATCTCATCATCCTCCCGCAGTACATCATCAATATCCACCAGCTTGCTGAAGCTGATGCCCAGCTTCTCCATGATATAGTTGGTGTTGAACCGCTCAATCCTGCCCTGATAGCACACCGTCGCCTCCACGCCGCAGTGCTTCAGCAGCTGTTGCAGGCCATAGGCAGACGCTATGGCATCCGGGTCGGGAAAATTATGGGTCTGAATGTATACGTGTTCATGAGTTATCGCCCTTAAAAGGCCACTCAGCTGTTCAGTCATCCTTTTACCTCCTCGTATAACAAGTTTCGCAGAGGTTTGCACCTTGCCCGCAAAGCTATTTACAATATATAGTATAGTCTACTTTTCACTTTACTGCACTAAAATTTTTTCCGAATTCTAAAAATGTTTTCAAAAACTGATATATTTGCTATAATATCACTGTATTAGTAATATTTTATGAAGGAATGTGATTTAATGATACCTGAGAAATTTATGCAGATTGGCGCCATGATTATGCAGAATCCGGAAATGCTTCAGAAGCTGGCTGCCGCAAAAAGTCCCCAGGAGGCCTATGAGATTGCCAAGCCTGCCCTGGCCGGCATGAGCCTGGAGGAGTTTCTGGCCGCCGCTGCCACCCTGGCACCGATGATTCCTGCCGACCTGACTGATGAGCAGCTTGATGCCATGCCGGCAGGAGGCATCATCCGCGCCTTCAGGGGCTGGGTAAAGGATGTGCCGCCTGTTCAGTAATACCGGCACATATCCCAAACGCACAAGGCTGCAGCCTGCGCTGCACCAAAAAGGGACTGTCCCCGTGAGATAATCTGCTGCTGTGCAGCCAGCCTCAAAACGGCTGAATCTCACGCCTGGGAACAGTCCCTTTTTATTGTCTTTTTATTATATTTTCTGCTTTGCCGCTATCCGCTTCTCATCTCTCAGCAGAAAAGCTTCAAGGCCCTGGGAATGGTTTCAATTTTCAGCGGCAGCCTCGGCCCCAGCTCACCATCCAGATCGCTGACCAGCTCCGTATCGCAGGACACCTCAAAGCTGGCGGCCTGACGATAGACAACCTCCCTGCGGCCTGATACATCCTTACCGGCCAGAAGCTCCGCTGTCAGGGTCATCAGCTCCGCAATGCCGCACTGCTTTACCAGCAGCAAATCCAGCTTGCCATCCTGCACGCTGGCCTGCCTGGCGGCATTCTTGAAGCTGGCCACCACGCTGCTGTTGACAATCAGGAACAGAAACGCCTTCTCGCGTATTTCCTCATCCTCCGTCTTGATTACCATATCCAGCGCCTTGAACTGGGGCAGTGTCTTCAGCCCCTGCACATAATATGCCAGCTTGCCAAAGGTATTCTTCAGCTTGACATCAACCTCATGGGCAATAGAGGTAACCATCCCGGCACTGGCCACGTTGATGAAATACTCATCCCCCACCTTGCCCAGGTCCACCTCCATGATTTTCCCATCGGCTATCCGGTCAAAATAATCCTCCGTATCCAGCCGCAGGTAGGTGGCAAAATCATTGGAGGTGCCGCTGCCTATGATGCCCACAGGCAAATCCAGCCCCTCATGCATGACGAGATTTACCACCTCGTGAACAGTTCCGTCACCACCTGCCGCGATTATCCCCTCCGGTGCCGCCTGACGGATAAACTCCGCCAGGTTTTCATTTTCCGGCGTGGTGCGATAGGGAATCACCATGCAGTCCCGCCGCTGCAGCTTGCCGATGATATTGTCCAGGCGGCGTTTGAACCTGGCCTTGCCGGACACGGGATTATATACAAGCACAATTTTTTTCATAATGTCAGGCCGCCTCCTTGTCCACGGAATCCTTGAACACGCCAATGCGGCGCAAAGCCCTGATGCTGTACGCGCCAATCATCGGAATCCGGGCAATATCCTCCTCCAGCATGCCGCCGATGCACAGCAGCACGGCCAGATACACCACGCAGCCTACAGGAACAGCAGCAAAGGTGGAAAATACGTTGCTGCCCCACCAGGCCATGGTAAGGTCATAGAAGAAATACACGGACACCGCCATGACCGCCGCCGCCGCAATGGTCTTGATAAACTGTGGCAGCTCAATCCGATAGCCAATGTAGCGATGGATAAAATACATGTTGATGACGGCCGCCACACCCATGTCGGCAGCCGTGGCCCAGGCCGCGCCCATGATGCCCAGGGACGGCTGGGCGGTCAGCACCCAGTTCAGCACAACCTTGAAAAAGGCCGCAACAATCATGTTAATCATGGGAATGGAAGGATGTCCCAGTCCCTGCAGCACCGCCGTAGAAACCTGATGCAGTCCTAAAAGCACAATGCTGAAGGAGGACACCAGCACCGCAGGCCCCGCCCCCGGCGCATTGTAAATCAGGGTGGAAATCGGCGTGGCCAGCACGAACACAATCACGAAGGCAGGAAAGCAAACAAAGTTGGAAATGCGCACACCGGAAGCGGTCTGGCTGAACACCAGCCTGTCATCCTTCAATGCCCTGGCCTTGGAAATGGCCGGAACAAGGCTGACAGCCAGGGAAGCGGTCAGAATGGTCGCCAGATTCACCAGCGGCACCGCCATGCCCGTCAGATAGCCGAACAGCTCCGTGGCCTCATTGACACTGTAACCGGCCACCTCCAGCCTCTGAGGCACGATAGCCAGATCCAGATTGGACACCACCGGCAGCATGATGCTGGCGGCAGACACAGGCAGGGAAAGGGCAAAAATGCGCTTGATAATCTTCCAGGTGGAGGAACGCTCCGCCTCCGGCAGAGGCCTTATGTCCCTGCCGTACTCACTTCTGATATCCCTTTCCAGCTTCCAGTGGAAATACACCAGCACCAGAAGACCGGCCACTGCACCGGCAAAGGCACCCAGGCTGGCACCTGCCGCCGCAAAATCCAGACCCCAGGGCAGAAACAGGCTGGCAAACAGAATCATGGTAACAACCCTGAATATCTGCTCCACAATCTGGGAGACCGCCGTCGGCGTCATGCGCTGCCAGCCCTGCAGATAGCCCCTGGAGCTGGCCAGAAGCGTAACGAAGAAGATGGCCGGAGCCAGCGCCACCACGGACCAATAGGCCCTGGCATCGCGGATAAAGTGCCAGTCAATCAGCCACTGGGCACCAAAATAGGTCAGGGCGGTAAAAATCAGTCCGGTCACGAACATCAGCGACATGGAAATTTTAAAAATTCGCTTTGCACCAAAAATATCCTTCAGCGCCACACGCTCCGCCGTAATGATGGAAATAGCCACCGGTACGCCTGCCGTAGAAACACTGAGGGCGAAAAAATAAATCGGAAAGGCCATCTGGTACAGGCCGATACCCTCGCCGCCCAGAATTCTGGATACAAAAATCCAGTTCAGGGAACCGATAACCTTTACAACTACACCAGCAACCGTCAGAATCAGGGTACCCTTCAGAAAGGACTCCGCCTTGCTGGATTTCTTCTCATCAACTTCTCTTGCCTGTTCTTTTTCCTGCATACCGGGAAATGTTCACCGCCTTTTCAGTCAGATTTGCTGTTGTTGCAAATCCTTCCTAATCTAGCTATAATTAAGAAAGGGCTGAAAGCACAGCCTCTCCATCTTACACTATAACAGAGAAATTATAACACCTTATACCAATCTCTGCAAGCAGACTATTTAATTGAGAGGAGGCAGGAGGGTACGGTTTTTCCAAAAAAGCCGCCACTCCTTATACATGAGCGTAAATTTACTGGACTTCAACATTTCCGTCGGCAGGCGCAAGCCCCGCACCATTCCCGGCATGCCCAACCAAAGCACCTGCCCATTCTGCGACATCGGCAACCTGACAGGCATACTGGCCACAGAGGGCAACATGATTCTTCTGAAAAACAAGTACAACGTCATGGTGCCATCTGACCAGCTGGTGCTGATTGAAACAGACCAGTGTGACAGCGATATACCTGACTACACCTGTGACCACATGCACAGGCTAATGCGTTTTGCCCTGCGCCACTGGCTCACCATGACCAACTCCGGCGACTACAAGGCAGTAGTGCTGTTCAAGAACTTCGGCCCCCTCTCCGGCGGCACCATACGCCACCCCCACATGCAGATTGTAGGCTTTCCCGAAATACGTCCTGAGCTGATGTACGACCCGAAGGAGTTTGACGGCATCTCCGTGGCCGCCAAAAACGGCGTGGAGGTCAACATCGCCACCCAGCCCCATGTAGGCTTTACAGAAATCAACATCAATCTCCTGCCGGAAGCCTATTCCGGCAAGGTCAGCTTCGCCGAGGGCACCGAGCAGTCCCCTGCTCCCCTGCCCATGACCCCGGCCATCCACACCATGGCGGACTATATTCAGGGCAGCGTGGCCTTTCTGAAGGAAATACACCAGCGGGAAAGCTTCAGCTATAATATATTCTTCTACATCTACCAGGGGCGGGTACATGTGCGCCTGATGCCCCGCTATCCTACCTCGCCGCTGTTCATCGGCTACAACATCCACCTGAGCCCCACTAACAGGGAGCAGACAGCTGCCGCCCTGCGGGAAAAGCTGGAGCATTATCAATAAGTAAAAAACAGGTACTGCCGTCACCGAAGGTCTAATGGCAGTACCTGTTTTTATTTGTCACATTTTTAAGAAATCAGCCCGCTTATCAGGATAAAGGCCAGCATCACCGGCAGCACATACTGCAGGTATGGCTTCCAGCGGCGGGAAATTTTCATGCCGCTGCCGATATTGGCCTCGGCCAGATAGCTGTCAAAGCCCCAGCCAAACCTGCTGACGCAGAACAGCAGATATATCAGGGAGCCCCCCGGCAGAAGCAGATTGCTTACGATAAAGTCCTCGCTGTCAAGAATCCCCCGGTTCCCCAGCAGCGTTACATTGCTCCACTCATTGAAGCCCAGCACACACGGCATGCTGCCCACCAGAATCAGAAGGCCGTTAAAGATAACAGCCCTTCTGCGGCTCCAGCCAAAGGTGTCGATGAACAGGGCGATGATGTTCTCAAATACCGCCAGCACCGTGGACAGACTGGCAAAGGTCATGAACAGGAAGAACAGGCTGCCCCACAGGCTGCCACCGGCCATGTTGACAAAGACATTTGGCAGGGTGACAAAAATCAGGGACGGACCCGCATCTGGACGAAGGCCAAAGGCAAAGCAGGCCGGGAAAATAATCGTACCCGCCATTACAGCCACAAATGTATCCAGGGCACATATCCTGACGGATTCACCGGCCAGGCCATGCTCCTTGGACATATAGCTGCCAAAAATCTCCATGGAGGCAATGCCCAGGGAAAGGGTAAAAAAGGCCTGATTCATGGCGGCCGTTATCATATTGCCGAAGCCCACATTCTCTACAATGCTCCAGTTGGGCATCAGAAAGAACTTCATGCCCTCGGCGGCTCTTTCCAGCGTCAGAGAATGGATGGCCAGCACCACAATCAGCACCAGCAGCGCCCCCATCATTACCTTGGTCACCCGCTCCAGTCCCTTCTGCAGGCCAAAGCTGCACACAAAGAAGCCCAGGACGATAGTCAGCACAGTCCAGAATGCCATTTCCAGCGGACTGGCCAGCAGGCTGTCAAACACCGCCCCCACGTCACTGACGGACATACCGGCAGAAAACTCCCCCCACAGGAACTTGAAAAAATATGTCATCATCCAACCCGACACGGTAGTATAATACAGCATCAGGATAATATTGCCCGCCAGAGCTGCCCAGCCGTGCAGCTGCCACCATTTGCTTTTCGGCTTCAGCATGCGGTAGGCACTCACCGCACTCTTTCTCGTATGCCGCCCTACAGCCAGCTCCATGGTCAGCACCGGCAGCCCCATAATCAAAAGAAACAGCAGATAAAACAACACAAAGAAGCCGCCGCCATTCTCACCGGCCACATAAGGGAACCTCCACACATTGCCAATGCCAATAGCACATCCCGCACTGACCAGAATAAAGCCTATCCGGGAATTAAAGGATTCACGCGCCATCTAAAACTTTCCTCCCATATAATAACATTCACGAATCAATATTTTAATATAAAACATGTTCACATGCAAATGAAAATTGCAGACCTTCTGGCAATCCGGCGCAGACGCCTGGCTATAATGCTCTAAACGCAAAAAAACAGCCGAGGAATACCTCCCCGGCACACAACATGAAAATATTATTTTAGGCGGTGCGAACAATAACCGATACTCCATCGGGAATTACTGTCACACTGGCGTTATCACCCTTTATTTCAAAAGCGCGCTGCAGGGCCTCCTGGAAGGTGGCCGCATGCTCCATGTGCATCTCCTTTATCATCTCAGGGCTGCACATATCCGTCACCATAATCACGGTGAATTTATCGAGAATCCTTGCCAAAATCTGCATTTCCCACTGGTCAGGGATGGTTTCATTCCTCGGCACCTTGGCAATCCGCTCCAAAAGCGCATGAGGACTGGCCGCATCCCGAAGATTCTCGTAGAAGGACTGACCGCCATGGCCGTCGTTGCAGGCGGAAACCATGATGATGACGCCGCCCTCCCGGCAGTTGGCCTCGGCAGCAGTCATGCCCTTTACCGACTGATAGATATTCTGATCCAGCGGATAGCCGCCATTGGTGGTAACCACGATATCAGAAGGATTTGCCTTTACCTCCGCCATCTTCAGCACAAATTCGCAGCCCGTCACATGAGCCTGCTCGCTGTCACCGGCAAAGGCACCTATCACCTTTTTGTCCGCGTCGATGACCACGTTCAGGATAAAGGCCAGCTTTGCCTGCTGGGCGGCGTAGAGCATGTCGCGATGAATCGGATTGTTCTTTAAAATGCCCGTTCTGGCGTAAGGGCTGGCAATGAATTCGCTGCAATGATTGGCCATGACGGTAGTCGCAGAGGCAATGCCCGGCAGGATACTCTTTCTGCCGCCGGAGAAGCCTGCAAAGAAATGGGACTCGATAAAGCCCTCGGCAATCAAAAGGTCAGTATCAATGGCGATACGGTTCAGCTTCAAAGAGCCCCCGGACGGCAGCGTCCCCAGGTCTGCCATACCGGCATCATCGCGGGAGTCGTGGATGATAATCTTCTCCTCCGCCACAATCCTCTCACCATACTTCTGCACCAATTCCTCATGGGTAGTAGCCCGGTGAAAGCCCGTAGCAATCAGAATAGTGATATCTATTTCAGGATTTGCCTCACGAATCCGCCTGAGCAGAATCGGCATGGTCACATGGCTTGGAACCGGCCTGGTGTGGTCGCTGGAAATGATTACCATGGACTTCTTTCCCTTTACCAGCTCCTCCAGGGACTGGCTGCCAATCGGATTATCAAGGGCACGCTCCACGATTGCCTGCTCCGTTCCCTCCATGCGGCAGCCCGCCGGATCCGACTCCAGCACCCCCTGAAAATTCCCATCCGGAATCTCAATATTCATACGAATTTTGTTATAAGGAATTTGCAGCTTCATAAAAGACACTTCCCCTCTCTTCTGGCTCGCTTACGGCTAAAACTCTCCGAATTCTTCTAACTTGTGAATTATTTAATATTGATTATACAGTAAATACAATCATTTTGCAATATAATTTTCACAAATTCATCAAACAAATTCTCAGGAGATTTTCGTGACAAAATTACGTTTGTACGATATAATACAGGTATATTCCGTACATAACACGAAAAAACAGAAGGAGTGATTACATGCATATTCCTGAAAACTACCTCAGTCCCGGCACCTGCGCCGTGCTAACCGCAGCTATGGCACCCGTTTGGTACATGAGCCTGCAAAAAGTGAAAAAGGAGCTGCCCCCGGAAAAGCTGCCCTTTCTCGGCGTTGCCGCGGCCTTTACCTTTCTCGCCATGATGTTCAACATCCCCCTGCCGGGGGGAACGACGGGACATGCCGTAGGCGGCACGCTGGTGGCCCTGCTTTTCGGCCCCTATGCCGCCTGCCTGTCCGTCAGTGTGGCGCTGATTGTGCAGGCAGTATTCTTCGGAGACGGAGGTATTCTTGCCATCGGTGCCAACTGCTTCAACATGGCCTTTCTGCTGCCCTTTACCGGCTATTACTCCTTCAGGCTGCTGAGAAAATTCCTGGCATCTGACAGGCTGCTGCCGGCTTGTGCCGCCGTGGCAGGCTTCATTGGCATCAATGCAGCAGCCCTGGCCGCCGCCATAGAGTTCGGCCTCCAGCCCCTGCTGTTCACCAATGAGCTGGGTCAGGCCCTGTACTGCCCGTATCCCCTGACGATTTCCATCCCGGCCATGATGGCGGGTCATCTGACCATTTTCGGCCTTGCCGAAGCAGTATTCACAGGTGCCATGCTGGCCTACCTATCACGGACGGCACCGGCATTTTCCAGCGACGCAGGCAGGCATGCCGACGGGAAAATCGGTGCCTCCCTGGCCGCCCTGCTGGCCCTCATTGTATTCTGCCCCCTGGGGCTGATTGCCGAGGGCACCGCCTGGGGGGAATGGGGTGCGGAGGAGCTGGCTGAGCTGTCCGAGGGAGGCACCCCTCTCGGCTATACGCCGGAGGGGATGCTGAACGGCTTCAGCCTGGACGTACTCTTCCCTGACTACGCCATCATCGGCCTGCCGGATGCATTTGCCTACATACTTTCCGCCATTATCGGCACCGCCCTGCTCATCATCGCCTTCAAGCTCTGGGGTTCCCTGGCTGCCGCCAAGTAATCCCATGCCATTACACCATCACTCCCTGTAGCTGCCCCGCCGCTTCACCCAAAAAGCTAAAACCGGGGGATATTTTCATGCAGCTTCCTGACTGGCTGAAAACAGAAGAACAGTATACTCCTGACAAGGACCGTGACCATTTTATTTCCCGGTCCTTTTTGCGTATCGCCGGGCTGCTGGCCCGGTATGACGGGCAGCCGCCTGATATTCCGTCATGGCTTCTGCCCTCCCCCGTTGCTTCCCTGCTGTTTCTCCTGCTGCTGATTCTGCTGTGCGTCACCAGCAGCCAGGCGTATTTTCTCCACTCCGTGGCGGCCCTGCTGCTGGTTCTCCTTGCCCTGCATGACGGCAGGCTCATCAGGCAGCTGCTTTTTCCCGCCCTGGCCGCCGCATTTTTTTCTTTTCTCATCCTGCTGCCTGCCATTTATTTTACAGCCAATCCCCTCACCCTGCTGCTGCCCTGCAAAACCCTTCTCACCGTACTGGCCTCCGGCATTTTTGCCCGGCTGTACCCCTGGAATGTGATAACGTCCGCCATCAGCTGGTTCCATGTGCCCCAGTCCCTCATCTTCATCCTGGACACCGCCCTCCGATACATCTATCTGCTGGGCAACCTTTCCCGTGACGCACTGACAGCCCTGAAGCTGCGCTCCGTGGGCCACAATCCCCAAAAATCCAGAGCCATGGCCGGAATCCTGGGCAATCTTTTCCTAAAATCCCAGGACATGGCGCTGGAAATGCATCAGGCCATGGCGTGCCGCGGCTTCACCGGCGCATACCCCCACAGCCACCGGCTCCCCCTCAGGCCCTCCGATATGGGTCTGCTGGCCGTCGGCCTTGCCCTGCTTTTTATCTATTTGAGATTGGAGATGCTTGTATAGTGAACACACCAGCAAAGGTTATTCAGCTCCGCAATGTTTCCTTCGGCTATCTGTCGGGACAGCCCCTCTTTCACCAGCTGAGCCTGCAGGTTTCCGCAGGAGAGGCCCTGCAGCTCATCGGAGCCAACGGCTGCGGCAAGACCACCCTTTTGAAGCTTTTAAACGGCCTTATCTTTCCCGATGAAGGGGAATATCTCTTTCTCGGTGAGCCTGTAACCAAAAAGAGGATGGCAGACCCGGCCTATGCCAAGAGCCTGCACCAGAAAATCGGCTATGTGTGGCAGAATCCTGATGCTCAGCTTTTCTGCAGCAGCGTGGAGGAAGAAATCGCCTTTGGCCCAGTCCAGATGGGCCTCTCCCCGATAGAAATCCAAAAAAGGGTTCAGGACGCCTTACAGCTGCTGAACATCAGCCACCTAAAGCACCGGGCGCCATACACCCTCAGCGGCGGCGAAAAGAAAAAGACCGCCATAGGCGCCATCCTGACCATGAACCCACAGATATGGATTCTGGACGAGCCTATGAACGATCTGGATGCCGCCGCCCAGAGCTGGCTGACGGAGCTTCTGACCAGCCTGCAGGCGGCAGGGAAAACCATTATCTTTACCTCCCACGAGGAAAGGCTGGCCACCGCCCTTCAAGCCACCAAAAAAGACTTAGCCTGACTTGAAGCTAAGTCTTTTTCTTTTGAGCGAAGCCGTCTCTTTATCAATGTATGCTGACAGCACGAAATACGCTGGTATCGGCCCGATGCCTGGACTTGGAATACTCAAAGGGCCTGCCGTCACTGAGAAAGGCCACCTGGGCCACCTGCAGCACCGGCAGCACTCCCTCTATATGCAAAAACTCCTTCTCCTGCTCCGTGGGCATGTCGGCGCTGACGGTACGATGAGCTGACTGAATCTGCAGCTTCAGAGTGTTCTCAATATGGTTGTAGATGGAGTTCAGCAAAACCTCCTGCTTGATGCCGGGAATCACCTCGATAGGCATCTGGGTGTACTCCACGTTCTCAGGCCGGCCATCCAGATAGCGGACGCGGATGATATCATACACAAAATCCTCCGTGGAAATCTTCAGCTTTTCAGCCACCTCCGCACTGGGATGCACTATCTCAAACTTCTTTACGTCGGTGCCCACCTGATGTCCCTTGTAGGTGTTGCTGAAGCCGCCAAACTGGCCGCACATGCCTACATTTTCCACATCCTCCTCCTGCACCCCCTTGACAAAGGTGCCGGAGCCACGGCGCTTCACCACCAGCCCCTGCTTCACCAGCTCATCCACGGCACGCTTCACCGTAATGCGGCTTACGCCGTAGTGGGCGCACATCTCCTTTTCCAGCGCCAGCTGGCTGCCCGGCTCATATTTGCCGCTGGCAATATCATTATAAATATCCTGCGCTATCTGCTCATATTTGTTCATGCAAAACTACCCCTTATATATACATACTATACATTTGCCTATCATTCTCTCAAGCGTTTTTAGACATTATAACATAAAACAACACATTTTCATATACATATATCACATTTTTATTTAGCAAAAGACATATTATCTCACATAAAGATATATTTTTTAATATTCCGCTTACAGAAAAAGCCCGCTTTGGGGGAGCAGGCTTCTCTGCGTGCCGCCGCCTGCCCGCCGCACCAAAGAGGCACAACCGGCAGACAGCAGCACAGGGTACGAATATAAATTTAAAGAAACTAGAGGGACATTAGCGCAGTTGCCTGCACTAACTATCAAAAACCATTATTCTCGCTGAGGGTCTTGAACCACACGCCAGATTTTTTAATGGTTTTCTTCTGAGTTGCCAAATCGTCTACAGCAATCAGGCCATAGCGATTCTTGTAGGCATTCATCCAGGACCAGCAGTCAATCGGGGTCCAGAGATGATAGCCAAAACAGTTTGCACCTTCCTCAATGCCCTTGTGGAGCCACTCAAGATGCTCCTTGATAAACTCGATGCGATAGTCATCGTCAATCACGCCATCGGCATTGCGGAACTTTGCCTCGCCCTCAACGCCCATGCCGTTCTCAGAAATAAACCACGGAATGTTGCCGTAGTTGTCACGAACATTGATAGCAATATCATAAATAGCCTTCGGATAAATCTCCCAGCCACGATGCGGGTTGATGCGCGCCTCCGGCCACTCGTAATCCTCAAAATGCTTCTCCGGCAGCCAGCCCAGGGACGGATCCAGCTCAGTTTCACGAGCCTTGGCACGGGCAGGGTGATAATAGTTCACACCCAGATAATCCACCGTGTTGTTCCTGATGATCTCCAGCTCCTCCGGAGCAGACTCCCAGATAACGCCGTCATCGGTGAGAATCTTCACAAGCTCGGCAGGGAACTCGCCCTTGACAGCCGGATCCAGGAAAGCATTGTTCTTGAAAATCTCGGCAAAATGAGCTGCTGCCACATCCTCAGGGCTCTCGGAGCGAGGATAAGCAGGGGTAAGATTTATGACGATGCCGATACGGCCATCCTTGATGCCTGCCTTGTCGCGGTATTCATGATAAGCCTGCACCGCCTTGGCAGAAGCCAGATTGATGTTGTAGATAATCTGCACGGCAGCCTTGCCATCCACCTTCAGCGGATAATGGAACTTGTAGAGGTATCCCCCCTCCGGAATAACCATCGGCTCGTTGAAGGTAATCCAGTCCTTTACCCTGTCGCCGAAAAGCTCATAGCACTTCCTGGCGAAGATAACGAACAGGTCTACCACCTTCTTGGACTCCCAGCCGCCGTACTGGTGCAGAAGCTCCACCGGTATATCGAAATGAACGAGATTCATGATAGGACGGATGCCCTTTGCGATGAATTCGTCAATGACTTCATTGTAAAAACGTACTGCGTCAGCATCCACCTCGCCAGTCTCAAAATCCTTGATAAGACGTGACCACTGAATGGAAGTGCGGACAGAATTAAGACCTACCTGCTTCATGAGGCCGATATCCTCACGGAAGCTGTTATAGAAATTGGATGCTACATTAGGACCTACCTTGTCAAAGAAGGCATCAGGGTCCGTATCATACCAATAATCGAAAATGTTGCGATGAGCCTTGTTGAAACGCCCCTCGGACTGCGGGCCGGATGTGGCCGCCCCCCACCAAAAATTATCTGGAAACTTGTACTGCATAAAAATCCCTCTTCTTTTACAAAATGTTTCTTTAGCAAAATTTTATCTTAGCGACTATTAGCAAATATCCTTGCAAATGCATCTTTTAAAATGGCACGGCCGTCCTTTGCCGGCCGTGCCACCCTATAACACCCGTCCCTTACTTCTGGGACAGCTTTTCATACATATCCACCATAAGGGACGCAATATCCCTTACAGCCAAAGCGGTCATAAAATGATCCTGGGCATGAATCAGCAGCACTGACTTCTCTACCTCCTGACCATCGCACTCAGCGGAAATAAGATCCGTCTGCATCTGGTGCGCCTCGCCGATTTCCTTGCCACCGGCAGCAATCTGCTCACGGGCCTTGGCGATATCGCCATCCTTGAACAAATCCTTTAATGCATTGATTACCAGAGCGCGGCCATTACCGGAATAGGTAATGATTTCCATAGACTGCTCTACAACCTTCTCATCCATAAATTAAGCTTCCTCCTCATACTCGTCCTTGACCTTGTTACCGGCAATGACGAATGGTGCATAAATCGCAATATCAACCAGCAGCCATACTACCTGCAAAAGACCGCCCATGATGGAGCCGGTGCCGATGGTGCCGCCAAAGAACAGAGGCATGGTCCAAGGCACTACATACTTGAAGATAGGTACAAGACCGATAGAAATTGCTACATAACCGATTACAGTGTTTACCAATGGAACCAGTACGTAAGGAACCAGCAGCAGCGGGTTCAGCACGATTGGCAGACCAAAGGCGATTGGCTCCTGAATGTTGAAGAACATTGCAGGTGCGCCCAGCTTTGCAACAGCCCTCCAGCTTTCCTTCTTGGAGAAAATCAGGATGGCGATAACAAGACCCATGATGTGCATCAGACCGGCCTCAAAGAAGCCGTTGCTGAAGATGTAGCTGGCATCACCGGCCTGGTTGGCCAGCTGCGCAGGCATGTAAACCATGTTCTGAATAGCCGCAGTAACGTTGTGACCGTGAATACCGAACCACCAGAAGAACCATACAATACCCTGATAAAGAAGGGAGAAACCAAGACCCTGGGAGAAACCCATCAGCGGCGCCTGAATCAGGCTGTAAATCAGGTCATTCAGGCAGGCAGAGCCCATGAACTGGCAGTTGGCAAGAATAGTGGAGCATACGGTGAAGAAACCGAGAGTAAAGAATACCGGCACCAGAACCTCGAAGGACTTTGCCACTGCAGGCGGCACAGTCTCAGGCATCTTAATCTTCATCTTCTCGTTGTTGGAAAGCTTGACGAAGAGCCAGGAAGCAACAGTGGCTACGATAATAGCGGTCAGCACGCCCTTGTTGCCGAAGTAGTTCATGTCGAAAGCGCCAATCTTGTCACCAGCCTTGGTAACAACCTGCTGCGGAGTCATGATGATGAAAGCACCAACAGCAGTCAGGGCAGTGGAGAACTTGTCGCCGCCCCAGATACCGCCCAGGCGGTAAGCAAAAGCAACAACCAGCAGGAAAGAGAAAACACCGAAGCCTACGGTTACTACGTTGTTGCAGAGGCCCTGCAGCATCTGAAGAGTAGCTACGAAGCCGGATGCCTTGTAGGCGTCACCGGTAAGGCCGGTAATGCTGGCGCCCAGATTCATACCATTCTCGCCCAGAACAGTACCCCACGGATCCAGGACTACCCACTCCATAATACCGAAGAAGGAACCAACGATGATGAACGGCAGCAGCATGGAGAAGGAATCTCGCATGGCCAGCAGATACTTATTGCTGGACACCTTACCGGCAATAGGCATCATGACTGCCTCAAACTTTTCAATTACGGAAGAATTCATTTTTTCCTTACACCCCTTTTAATGTACATGATGAATAAGATAAATGCTTATTTTCCGACCATCTGCAAAGCCTTGGCCAGAATCTTGTCACCACGGAGAGTACCATAGTCGCGCATATCAACCACGTCAACCGGGCACTTACCGTTAACAACCTTCTTTACATCCCCCAACATGTGACGAATCTGAGGGCCAAGCAGAACTACATCTGCACTGTCAGCCTTCTGATCCAGAATCTCTACGGAGAAAGCCTCTACATGGATGTCGTCCAGCCCCTGCTTCTTGGCAGCCTCCTGCATTTTGCGGACAACGATGGAAGTAGACATACCTGCGTTGCAAACTAAGTAGATGTTCATGATAAAATTCCCCTCTCTTGACTTTAAAAATACCCTTAAATTTATTGCTTGGAAGTGAACCATTCCTTTTCCTTCGCTTTTGGTTCATTTCCCCTTGACAATTATTATTATACACATAGGCATATTCAATGTCAAGTAAAAGTTATATCTTTTCTGTAGAAAGTATAGATTCTCTTTTTTTGTAATACGGTGCTTTTATTATTCAGTGATATCACCTAATCTATCCGGTCCTGTTTTGACAAAAAATACCCCCATAAGCTAGATTTCTTGGTCTAACTTATGGAGGCTCTACAATCCCTGCGGCAATCCGTAATTTTTTTCTATAGCTTACCGCCCTGATTTATTTATGCTGTTTTATCTTCCGTCCTGCTCAAGCCCTTTAGTTTTTAAGATGCTTCAGCACCAGGGAGCTGAGGGCAAACAACGCCAGGGCATTAGGAATGACCATCAGGTTGTTGAACATATCCGCCAGTTCCCACACCAAATCATTGGACAGGCAGGAGCCCAGGAAAACAAAGATGATTGCCACAAAGGAAAATACCTTTGCCGCCCGGTCGCCAAAAAGATATGTCACATTGATTTTGGCAAACAGATTCCAGCTAAGGATAGTGGAAAAAGCGAAAAACAACAGGCTGACAGCGATGAATACGCTGGCGATGCCGTTGCCGAAAACGCTGGCAAAGGCCAGCTGCGCCATGTTGGTCTTGCTGACACCCTCTGCCGCCCCGGAGGCCAGAATGCCACCATCAGCATACAGGGTGGAGATAACCACCAGCGCTGTCAGGGTCAGAACAATAAAGGTATCCACGAACACGCCCACCATGGCAGTGATACCCTGCTCATGAGGATGCTTGACGTGGGCCAGGGCGTGGGCATGAGGAGTAGAGCCCATACCTGCCTCATTGGAAAACAGTCCTCTTTTCGCACCCTGGCTGATGGCGGTCTTCAGAGCCGCCCCCCAGCTGCCTCCCAGAAGAGCCTCCGGATTGAAGGCATAGTAGAAAATCATGCTAAAGGTATCAATAATGCGGTCATAATTCATCACCAGCACCAGAAGACAGCCAGTAATGTACAAGAGTGCCATCAGAGGCACCAGCTTCTCCGTAATAGCGGCAATCCTCTTGACGCCCCCCAGAAAAACAAAGCCTGCAATCGCTGCCACAATCACACCGATTATCCATGCCGGTACGCCAAAGGCCATGCTGCTGGTCTCGCCGATGGAGTTGGACTGCACCATACATCCCATGAAGCCCAGTGCCAGGGTGATAGCCACTGCAAAAAACACTGCCAGCACCCTGCCCAAAGTCCCCGGAAAGGCCTCGTGAATATAGTAGACAGGGCCGCCATGCACGCTGCCATCAGCGTTCTTGATGCGGGTGACCTGGGCCAGCACCGCCTCGGCATAGATAGTGGCCATGCCAAAGAAGGCGATTACCCACATCCAGAAAATCGCCCCCGGGCCGCCGGTAAGGATAGCACCGCAGGCACCTACGATATTGCCGGTACCCACCTGTGCCGCAATAGCTGTAGCCAAAGCCTGAAAGGAACTCATCTGGCCCTCCTTGACCTTGCCGTTAAAAGAAAAATTGCCAAACACCTTTCGCATGCCATCCCCAAAGCAGCGAATCTGCACAAATCTGGTACGAATGCTGTAAAACAGTCCCACGCCAATCAGCAGGAACACCAAAATATAGTCAGAAAGATACGCATTCACCATCTGAACTATCGGCAGCAATTCATTAAACATAAAAACCACATACCTCCTATTTATCTCCTTGCATAAAAAAACAGGTGCCTTGACACAGGTCAAGAACACCCTGGAGTACAGGACTAAAAGCGACACAAAGAAGCCGCCATAGCTCTGTCTTTTTACCTGAGAGTTTCAGCCCTGCCAAGGGCCTTGCACCTTCGGTATCCAACTTAATGGAATTCTCCAGAGTTTCCTCCTCTGCCAGTCTTTTTTATGAAATCCTGGCAAATTCTTCGGAATTATCAGCAACGACTATGATATCACAAAACCATATAAAGGTCAATATGTATATATACTAAGAATACAAAAAGAAGCCTGCAACTGTCGCTACAGGCTCCCCTTTAAGATGATTTTCAGGAATAGAAACCCCTCCAAATCATCAACACAGGTCATTCTATTTTAGCTTAGAACATATCATGCTCAATCATGTACTCAGCAATCTGCAGGGCATTCAGGGCAGCACCCTTCCTGATCTGATCACCGCATACCCAGAAATTCAGGCCGTTGTCAATGGAATAATCCTTGCGGATGCGGCCAACCTCTACATCGTTCTTGCCGGAGGTTTCCAATGGCATTGGATAAACCTGCTCATCAGGATTGTCAGTCAGTGTAACGCCAGGGAAAGCGGCCAGAACCTCACGGGCCTTCTCCACGGAAACCTCGTCCTCAAATTCCACGTTTACGGACTCTGCATGGCTTCTGTAAACCGGCACGCGGACAGTGGTAGCGGTGATGCGCAGGGAATCATCGCTCATAATCTTCTTGGTTTCATCGATCATCTTCATCTCTTCCTTGGTGTAGAGATTTTCCTTGAAGACATCAATCTGCGGAATCAGGTTGAAGGCAATCTGGTAATGCTTTGCCAGGGATGCGCCAGGCAGAATGTTGGCAACAACCTCCCTGCCCTCGTTAATGGCCTTTACCTGCTCCTCCAGCTCTGCCATGGCTTCCTTGCCGCCGCCGGAAACTGCCTGATAGGTGGAAACCACGATGCGCTTAATCTTGGACACATCATAGAGAGGCTTCAGGGCCATAACCATGATGATGGTGGAGCAGTTCGGGTTGGCAATAATGCCCTTGTGGCTGGCAATAGCTTCAGGATTTACCTCCGGCACTACCAATGGCACCTCCGGATCCATGCGGAAGGCGCTGGAGTTATCAATAACAACGGCACCAGCCTTTACAGCGGCAGGCGCAAAGGTCTTGCTGGCGGCGCCACCGGCAAAGAGAGCAATATCAACGCCCTCGAAGGAAGCATCAGTAGCCTCCTCAACGGTGTACTCCTTGCCCATAAACTGAATCTTCTTGCCTGCAGAGCGCTTGGAAGCCAGCAGCTTCAGCTCAGCAAAAGGAAAATTGCGCTCCTCAATCAGATTCAGAAATTCCTGACCTACCGCACCGGTAGCACCCAGAATAGCAACATTGTACTTCTTCATATTCTTAAACATCCTTTCAATGGTTAATATCATTAAATGACAGTAATATCATTAAATTACCTGTGATATCATCAAATGCACTTATGGCTTAGTCCATTACCTTGTCAAGACCGATTACCAGTCCGCTAAGGCCGCGCACCTTCTTGCAGGCAAGGCATACTCCCGGCATGAAGGACTCCCGGTTCAGGGAATCGTGGCGGATGGTCAGGGTCTGCCCCAGGCCGCCGAAGATAACCTCCTGATGAGCCACGTAGCCAGGCAGGCGCACGCTGTGAATATGCATGCCGTCCACGTTGGCACCACGGGCACCGGCAACCTTCTCGCTTTCCTCCGGATTGCCCTGCTGATGAGCCGCACGCACCTTGGAAATCATGGCCGCAGTCTGCAGTGCCGTACCGGACGGAGCATCCAGCTTCTTATCGTGATGCAGCTCAATAATCTCCACCTCAGGCATATATTTGGCGGCCTGCCTTGCCATCAGCATCATCAGCACCGCGCCGATGGCGAAATTCGGGGCGATGAACACAGGCGTATTGTGCGTCTTTGCCAAAGCCTCCAGCTCCGCCTTTGCCTCATCAGAAAGGCCGGTGGTGCCGATTACAGGGGATACGCCTTTTTTCACAGCCAGAACTGCATTGCCATACACCACATCCGGACGGGTAAAATCAACCATTACCTCCGGTTTTGTTTCGTCAATGGCCTTCGCCAGATCATCAGCAACGATGACGCCGCTTTTGCCCATGCCGACCATCTCACCGGCATCTGCACCGGCAACAATATCCACTGCACCCACCAGCTGCAGCTCAGAATCCTCCATGACAGCCTTGACAACTGCCTGGCCCATCCTGCCGCAGGCACCGCTAACCAGAACCTTAATCAAAGTCAACGCCTCCAAACAACATT
>CAMFES010000010.1 GCA_945949525.1 uncultured Veillonellaceae bacterium | reverse complement strand
TGGCATATTGCGGGAAAATCTGCGCGCAGATTTTCCTTACACTTTAATTGAAAGGTTGCCGTCAGGCAGGCTTCCATAGAAGTTGCCGGCTAGAAAGAGATTACTGCAAAGTAGCCTCTTTTTTGTTGCTTCGTGCACTCTGTTCAGACATAAAAAGGGGTGAGCAGGGGCAATACCTATAGAAAACACGCTCGCGCTCCTCATTGCGCCTAGCGGATGCTAAGCTCACGCTTCGCTTTCAGCTCGCGTATCGCTAAGCACCGAGGCACAACAAAGGTTTTCTATAGGTACAGCCCCAACTCGCCCCTCTCTTAGTCTGAACAGATATAACAGAATAATCAACGCTACAAAATGTACGCTACATATTACATAACGCTTAGGCTTGCATCTCCCCGGCAATGGGGAGATAGGGAGATGGCGAAGCTTGAAGCTGCCAGCAGGTATGCAGATGACAGTTTTTATAAAATTTTATATAAGTATTGGTAAAAGTGTTAGAAAAGAATATAATAATAGCTAAAGAAGTAAACTAATGATATATTTAGATATAGGGAGAGGCTTATGAAAAAACTATATGTGGCTGTGGATATGCAGAAAGATTTTATTGATGGTAGCCTAGGTACTAAAGAAGCTCAGGAAATGCTGCCGCGTATGGCTGAGCGTTTGGCAGAAATCCAGATAAGGAAAGATACAGATATTGTATTTACTATGGACACGCATGGGAGTAATTATCTGGAGACTCAGGAGGGAAAAAATCTGCCGGTGCAGCATTGTATCAAAGGTACAGATGGCTGGCAGATAGCGGAAGTTTTGCAGGAGTTTGCAGAAAAAGCTGTTGCTATTGTGGAGAAACCTTCTTTTGGGTATACCGGCTGGCAGGAGATTGCTGCGGGTTATGATGAAATTACCCTGGGAGGCCTGTGTACGGATATCTGCGTCATATCCAATGCCATGCTCCTAAAAGCATTTTTTCCAGAAATTAAGATAAGGATTGACAGCACCTGTTGTGCAGGTGTTACGGCTGAAAGCCACATCAATGCCTTAAATGCTATGAAGATGTGCCAGATAGAGATTATCTGAGCAGCAATCTGGTAAGTTGCATGAAAAGTGTTTTTATGGAGGGAATTATGGCTAATTGTAAAGAAGTATTGGATAAGATTTTGCAAGCCACTAAGACAAAATCAAGCTCTAAGCTTAAAGTTGCTGATAAGAAGTTGTATGAACAGGTTTTGACGGAAATGCTGCAGGCAGAAGGATTTTCTGATGCAACTGAGAAGTATATATACGATGGTTTAAAGTTTTGTGGGGCAAAACCCTTGAAAGAATATATATGTCATGCTAAAAATTCGGTTGATGTTTTTCATAGGTTTGCCAGGGGAAATCTATACGGCAAAAAGACTACAGAAACAGCCCGTATGGTATTTTCCCTCTTTGGTTTGTGCTTGAATGACCAGCATAAAGAGGCAGAATTATTGGTAGCAATAATCATGCGTATTCCAACAGTTGTCATGAATAAGGAAAAGAAACTGGATGGCAATGCACCTAAGTATGTTGAGCAGTTCCTTAAAAATTTAAATAGCGATGTTGTTTTGCCTACGGCTGATGTGTTAAATAAGGCAGGGCTTCAGATGGGGGCAATGCGTAACTTCAACCAATTTATTGCTCAGCTAAAAAAGCAGTATGATTTTTCAAAAATGGATATAGCTTGCCAGAAAAAAATGGAGATGCTTGAAAATTGGTTTGTGCTGGAGCAGTCACAGGCCATAGAGGAGCAGGTGTTGCAGTCAGCAGAGAAGCAAGCAAAGCCGGTACAATCTGTGAAAGAAAACAAATCCAATGACAAAGAACTGGCTATGCCTCAAAATGCAAAGACTGTTTCTAAAAATGATAATGGCAATAGTGCGGCTGATAAAGAAGATAAGCAGGTAGAGGAGGATGTGCAGGCTATTCTTGCAGGCTATGAGAAGAAACTCAAAGACTGGCAGCAGCTTTGCAAGCAGAAACAGCAGCAGGTGGAAAGGCTGGAACTAGAGAAGAAAAGTTATCTGGATAAAATAGCACAAAAAGAGGAATCCATTGAAAATTTGCAGGCATTACTGGAAGCTAATAAAATTGAGCTTGCCAAGTTGGAGGCAAGTTTAGCTGCCTCGGAGCAAAATGCAGCGGAGCAGGAGAAGATGATTAATGTACTGAAAGTAGAAGCGGAGAAAGCTCCAGTGGAATTTTTGAACAGTCTTTGCTCGAAGCTGCGCATAGAATATCTTGATTTTATGGAATCAGATGGCATGGATATGAGTGTTGATTTGGGGGAAAATTTCCGGGATCAGTTGCGTAATGTATTTGCTATCTGCATTAAGGCAGGGATGAAGTTTTAATTGAGGTGGAGAGAGTGGGCAGAGAGTTTGAGTCATATTTTGGCATTGACTTTGGTACAACCAGCAGCGCAGTTGTAGGAATAAATAAGTTAAAAGGTATATCCAAGATTGTTAAATATGGTGATGAAGAAGGGTTGCCAATTCCTTCCGTTGTGGCTATTGACAGGAAAACAGGTGAGGTTTTTACTGGCCGTGATGCTTGGGCAAGGCAGATGGAGCTGAGCGAGTCATGTGAGTATATATCCTCTATTAAGACGATTTTGGATAGTGATGCTATCTGGCAGATTGGTGGCAGGGAATGGAATGCGGTTGATATTGCAGCAGAAATTTTTAAAACATTGAAGGATAATGTCACGGGGCGCAATAAGGTGGAATTAAAACATGCTACGGTGGCCATTCCCATCGGCTTTAGTTCGGCGAAAAGGACTAAATTGCGGGAAGCGGCGCAAAGAGCCGGTATTATCATTGATACCATGGTCAGCGAATCTACGGCAGCCTTTTTTGCTAACTATCATAGTTTAAAAAGTGCGACCAATGTAGTTGTCTTTGACTGGGGCGGTGGTACCTTGGACATTTCCGTGCTGCGGCATGAGAAGGGGCGGGTAGCTGAGCTGGCTACAGGCGGCATGGAAAAGGCAGGAGATGAAATTGATCGCCAGATTGCCCTCAGAATGCATCGGAAAATTGCCCGTACCAAGGGCAAGGAAATTGCTTTTGACGCTATGCCGCCAATGGCGCAGGATGTGATGCGGGTACGGTCGGAAAAGGCAAAACGGGCTCTGAGTGACTCAGATACAGTGCGTTTTAACATCAATAAATACGGGGAATATGGTGTCTGTCGTGAAATTCTGGAGTATGACTGGTTCAGGGATATTGTGGAGCCCTTTGTTACGGCGGCTATTGACTGCCTGCAGCAGACCATCAGCCAGTCAGGGCTGGGAGCAGCTAATATTGACAGGATTTTGATGGTAGGTGGCAGCAGCAATTTGCGCCCTCTCCAGGAAGAAATTGAAAAAATCTATGGAGACAAGCTGTATTACCCGGAAGAAACTATGTGGAATGTGGGGGAAGGGGCAGCCATGCTGGCAAGAAATCCAGGCGGATATTATTCTAACCAGCAGGTAACTATGCTGCTCTCAGATAACACTCCTTTTGAGCTTCTGGGAACTGATGTCAATTTGCAAAACTGGCACAAGGAATACAACTTTGGTATCGTAGATCCTGATAGTAGTGCCAGATTTGTTTTTAGCGGCAGTCAGGATATAGACAGTTCTTTGGACAAATACCGCTCCATTGATTTGCCACTGTACAAGTTTTTGCAGGAAAAGGTCATTGTAAAAGCATTAGTGGATGAGAACAGGGTATTTCGGGTGCTGGTCAGGAGTACCATGCGTGCGGATGAATTTCAACGGGTGTGGGAATATGCCGGTTTGAAATTTTACTACAAGTTGAAATAGAAGTGGGTGACGGCGTGCAATGACAGATATTAGCAATACCTGCATAGGCTTTAAAAGCAATTTACAAGTGGTCATTGATGACAAAACATATTCCTACGATAAAGACAGGCATTTTCTGGCCAGTGTCCATGATCCGCTGGCCTTGAATTTGCTGAAAGAACATGGCATCAATTTTGTCAATGCTCTGCAGCAGCAGGAGTACGAAAAATTTACGCGCAGATGTCTGTATGCCATAAAAGGCGATTATCCCTTTGGGACGATTGGCGATAAGCTGGTGTGCCGGTGCATTAATGTGTCCTGCCAATATTTTGCCAAGTGCCGTCCGGATTATCAGCCTGCTGAATTGGAAGCTGTGGCTGCAAATAAGGAACAGGCTGCGGAGGCGGCGCGATTTGAGGCTATATGGCATAATATGGAGCAAGCTGGGCAGAGTAAAACTGGCATAGTTGATGCAGCAAACATGTTGGCTATCCCTCCGGCAACAGAAGTTGTCAGCATGGAGCCAGCAGAGGCGGCAATTGATATGAATGTATTGCCTGCTGAGGAAAGTCAGCTTCCTGGCGAGTCGGTTGCACCACCTGACGAGGAAAAACATGTTACTGCTACGCAGCCTGCTGAACCGGAGCAGGCACATCGCAGGCGTAGAAGCAGGCGGCGCAAGCTGGCAGAGGAAGCAGTTCAGGCTGCTCAGGCAGTGCAGGCAGAGCCTGAGGCGGTTGTGGTGAAGGCTGCTGCTTTGTCAGAGAGTAAAGCAGAGCCTGTAGCTGCTACCAGGAAAATGGATTTTAATGCATTTAAGGAAGTGGAGCAGTCAGAGGTTATTAATCTGTCTGTGACGGAGCGTACCATCATCAATGCCGGTCCTGGAACAGGTAAAACTTGGACATTGATTGAACGCATGAAGCAGCTGTTGGTGGAGCAACAGGCCGATGCAGGTGAAATTCTGGTTTTGTGTTTTTCCCGTTCTGCTGTGGCAACAGTGAGGGAGCGTCTGCTGGATGTTGCTGAGGCATTGCCAGATAATTGGCGTGAAATAGAGGTGAGGACATTTGATTCTTTTGTGACCTATATGCTGGCTGTTTTGCAGGATGCGGAAGACTATGCAGCTGATTTTCCGGCGAATTTTGTCCTGGGGCAGCTGAATTACAATACGAGGATTAGCCTGGCTGTAGAATTATTTAACAAGCATCAGGATTTATTGGAGCAATACAAACATATTATTGTTGATGAGGTTCAGGATTTGGTTGGTGTCAGAGCAGAACTGGTATTGTCTATTCTTAAAGGGCTACCGGAGACGTGTGGCTTTACTCTGCTGGGGGATGCCTGCCAGTCACTGTATGATTATCAGGCTGACCAGGACAAGGCTGTAATGCCTTCTGTAGAGTTTTATCATAAGTTGTTCACATATTTTCCTGCGGCAAATTATTTTTCCTTTACCAGGAATTGTCGTCAGGAGGCATCCTTGGCAGATTTAATTGCGCCATATCGAAAAGCTATTTTAGCTGATGATAAGCTGGTGATGGAAGAAGCATTGGACAGCATTTTGGCTAAGTTGCCATTGGATGTAATAAATTTAAAGACTGCCCAACAAGATGATTTTGATAGCTATATGCAAGGCGGAACTTTGGGCATATTGACTCGAACCAATAGCCAGGCACTGCAAATATCTTCCTGGCTCAGAAATCTTGATGTAAAGCACAATCTGCAAAAAGCTGCCTATAATCATGATTTGGCCAGTTGGATTGGTTTTATTCTGCAAGAAGTGGATGGGGATGTAATAACGGAAGCTGAATTTGCAGAAATATATGAGGGCATTTACTATGGCAGTGCGTATAGCTATAGAGTTTTTTGGCAGGCTCTGCTGAGCGTTTATCGTGAAGATGTAAATCCGCCGTATTATATCGAGGATATTTTACGGGGATTGCTGACCAATGCCAAGGATGCGCTATTGTTCAGGGAGCCGGACGAAGAAAAGGCGGCCATTACAGTCAGCAATATTCATCGGGCCAAGGGGCAGGAATTTGATTCAGTTTTCCTGGCCAGGGATGTACAGATGGGAATGGATGACCAGGATGATTATTTTAAGTCTCAGCAGCCGTCCTTGGAAAATAAGGTGTGGTATGTTGCTTTGACAAGGGCTAGAAAGCAGCTTGCCCGCGTCAGCCTGGATAAGGAATATATTTATATTTCACCGGATGAGGGCAGGCGTTGCTATCGTGCACAATCTCAGAAAAAAAATTGGAATTTAAAGACATTGACTCATATTGAAATAGGTTTGCCGGAAGATATTGATGATATTTATTTTGCGCAAAACGCAGAGGCGCAGGATTATATACAGGATAAGCTGGAGCCAGGTGAGGAACTGGAATTATATCGTTGCCCGGAAGGTACTGCTAATTATGTCGTATATAAAATTTGTCCTATATATACAGATGTCATTATAGGTTATACAGGCAAAAAATTTGCGGAGAGCCTGGATAATGCTTTTCATAGAATTTGGCACAACAATAATCCGATAAAGTTTAAGTATTATCCTGATGTTTTTAGCAATGTGTTTGTAGACAGCCTAAAGACCTGTATTGCCGTTGATGCAGATGATTTGCCAGAAGCTAAACATTTTGGTGAATTAGCCATGTGGCAGGGATTTTCCATTTGTGGTTTTGCTTATGGCAGCAAGAATTCTTATTAAGGTGATAATATGGGAAAGTATGATGAATTTTATGAGGCCAGAAATATTATTGGGGAGTTATTGTACAAGGATTTTGTGGGACCGGTGGATGAGCGGGAAATTTTGACAGAGCTTCCCGGCCAGTATTATATTATGGGCAAGCTATACCCGCAGCAGGATAGCGAAAAAGCCTTGAATTTGGCGAATGCCTCGATCATGGAAAATGAGGCGGATATGTACGATGCTTCCATTTCGTTGAGCAATCAGCGCAATCCTGCTTCTTTTGGCGTGACCTGCCTGCTGAAGCCGGGGGTTAAGGAGATAGTGGTACAAGGAAGTTACGCTTTTTATAAACCAATAACTGCTTCTGAAGCTGCACAGGCAGGAGTAGATATTTCCAAGTATACCAATGAGTCGAAAAAGCAGCTGGACTTTTGGCAGCGTCAGCCTTATAGCTATTGTCAGCAGGTAAATATTGCTACGGTCCGGAAGGTTGAATTTTTCTCTTTGGAGCATGGATTGCGGCTGCAGCTGTACACCCATGACGTATTGTCCTCCGGGGCACGCCTTATCACGGCTGTCTTGTATAATGCCAATGTCAGCAAGGGATATGATGACGTAGGTGGCAAATCAGCTCTGTGCGCTTTTCAGACATCTCTTAAAATTGCTTCTGCAGATAACAGTTGTATTTTTGAGGATGTTAATTGCCAGGAAAATATTTCTTGTGACAGGGAGGTCAAGGAATTGGCTATGCTGTATGATGATATTCGTTGCTATGCCCAGGGGCATGGCTGTGCAACTGTTTGGGACAGGGAGCAGCCTGAACCGGCCTGGGTAAGTTCTGAATGGCTGCCGTCCTATAACCTGCATCAGATGATGGCAGCCAGCATCAAGGATAGCCGGGTTTTATCCATGCAGTTTCTGGCCTATGAACAGCCGGATGAGGTATTGGCAAAGTTAGAAGGATTTATCAATGCTTACCAGATGTGGATAGATGGACTGCAGGAATGTGTAGTTTCCTTGAAGCAGGAGTATCTGGAAACAGCGGAAAATAATATTGCCAAATGCCGTGCTGCTGAAAGGCGAATGATGGAGGCAGTAACTCTGCTCAGGAACAGTGTCCGTGGGGATAACAAGGCTATGCAGGCATTCCAATGGGCAAACGAAGCTATGCTCATGCAGCGGCAACGTACACTAATCAAGGCGGGACGAAGTGTTGAGGGACAGAGCATAAACTGGTACCCTTTTCAGCTGGCATTTATTTTGCATGAGCTGTCATCTTTTATACAGCCTGAGGGTGTGGCTCGTAAAATGGTTGATTTGTTATGGTTTCCTACAGGCGGCGGCAAAACGGAAGCTTATCTGGGCATAACTGCTTTTGTCATTTTTTTGCGTCGTTTAAGAAATTGCCAGGAAAATGGTGTAACGGTATTGATGCGGTACACCTTGCGGCTTTTGACTTTGCAGCAGTTTGAACGGGCCAGTATGCTGATTTGCGCTTGTGAACTGCTACGGCAAAAATATAAGCTGGGCGGCGAGGAAATTTCCATTGGCCTGTGGGTAGGTGGCAAATTGACGCCCAATCGTATTGAGGAAGCAAGTTCTGTAATAAAGAAGCAAAAGCAGGGCGATTTTGCAGGTACGGATATTGCTAACCCGTGTCAGATTAAGGTATGCCCTTGGTGTGGCAGGAAGTTAACCGTAAATAATTATGCAGTGGATATGGAGCGGCAGAGAAT
Organism: uncultured Veillonellaceae bacterium; assembly: GCA_945949525.1. Lineage (GTDB taxonomy): Bacteria > Bacillota > Negativicutes > Selenomonadales > Selenomonadaceae > Anaerovibrio. The sequence continues at coordinate 26,414 of CAMFES010000010.1, read as the reverse complement.
GATTATTTCCTGTACAGGGGAGGACTGCGAGTTTAGCAAAAATGCAAACGGCCTGCCACTGCATATTGTGGATGAAGCTATATACAGGTATCTGCCTGATTTTGTTGTGGCAACAGTGGACAAGTTTGCCCAAATCCCTTTAAGTGATAAACCTGCCAATTTATTTGGTATCGGACGGGGGAAAAAGCCACCGGAGCTGATTATTCAGGATGAATTGCATCTGATTTCGGGGCCCCTTGGCACTATGGCCGGTATCTATGAAGCGGTCATTACAAAATTGTGCGAGTGCAACGGAATACCGGCGAAAGTTATTGCTTCTACAGCTACCATAAGGAATGCCGGTAAACAGATTATGGCGCTTTATGGCAGGGAATATACACAGTTTCCTCCTCAGGGAATATCTGCTAAGGATGCTTATTTTGCAGTTGAGGCAACTGAGGCCGATAAGCCGGCGAGAATGTACTATGGTGTGATGGGGGTGGGTACAACTGCTACCACTACTTTGATTCGTACTAATGCAGCCTTGCTATTTGCCTCGCGGTACTTGGCTGCCAGCGGTTTTTCCGATGCTGTTGTGGATAATTTTTGGACGTTGGTAGGATATTTTAACAGTTTGCGAGAGTTGGGTGGCACGAGTACGCAGATTTTGGACGATGTGCAAAGCAGGTTCCTCTATTTAGCTAAAACCAAGTTTGTCCATATTGCAGAAAATGTAGATACAACTGTGCCTTATGACAATTTGATTGAATTAACCAGCCGCATGAACAATGAAGATATTACTACCATTATTCAGGATCGCTTGAAACGTGCTTATCGGCAGGGAAAGCATAAGGATGTATTTGATTTTGTGCTGGCATCCAACATGATCTCCGTTGGTGTTGATGTAGGCAGGCTGGGAGCGATGATTGTAGCTGGGCAGCCCAAAACCAATGCGGAATATATCCAGGCTACTAGTCGCGTAGGCAGGGATAATCCGGGATTGGTGGCAATGGTATATAATGGTGGGAGGTCCCGTGACAGGTCACATTATGAGCAATTTTTGAAATATCATAGTGCGCTATACAGATATGTAGAAGCTGTTAGCTTGACACCTTTTGCGGATAGAGCCAGAGACAGGGGGTTGCACGCTTTATATATTTCATTGTGCAGGTATATGGCGAAGGACATGTTGCCCAATGAAGCTGCTTGTCGCTATGATTCGTCACGGAATGAGTTTGAAAATATCAGGCAGTGGATACTAGAATATGTGCAGGAAATTGATCCAGCTGAGGTGGCTGCTGTAGACAGGGAATTGGCTGATATTTCAGAGCAATGGGAAGAACTGGCGGTAGGAGATCTGGTGTATAAGGATTATTTTCATAAAAGTGTCAGGCAGCTGCTGCAAGCCAGTATGGAAGATAACAGGTTCAGAACCATGAATAGTTTACGCAGTGTGGATGCGCAGGCAGGAATTTACCTGCTGGGGAGGTAATTATGGCATTAAGATTTGGTGCGAGAAAGAAAGGGATAGTCCAAAGCAGGAAGCGTGTGGTAGGAAAACTGCGCCGGGCACAGCTGGTGACTACCTTTGGCTGTGGTTCAATAGTTGATATGCCGGATTATTCTGTGATGATTGCTGCCACTGATTACTGGAATTCGGAGAGCCCTGTTTTGCATGAGGCGAATTTGGAGCAGCTGCTCAATACGGAAGGATTTCGGCAGCCGTATATCAGCGAGGAAGATGATGGTGATTTTCGGTCTGTGGAGCGTAACTGTGATATTCCTGCATTTAGATTTCCGGTTATGCATTTTTGTCCTAAGTGCAAGCGGCTGATGCCTTTTTGGGCTTTTGGGGATGACGAGGGGCGCAAATGCAATAGGTGCAATGCAAATATAATACCGACACGCTTTGTGGCGGCCTGTGTCAATGGGCATATCGAGGACTTTCCATATAATTGGTGGGTACATTATGGCGATTTTACAAAATGTGCTGCCGGTCTGAAAGGCAGTAATTTGCAGATTTCTTTTTCTGATGAAAGTGGCGGATTAGATAGCATTGTTATCAAATGTTCAGCTTGTGGAGCAATGCGTTCTATGGCAGGCAGCATGAAGTGGGATTCCCTGAAAGGCTATAGATGCCAGGGCAGGCGGCCCTGGCTGGGGCTGAGGCATGAGCACAATGATCCGGAGCCTTGCAGGGCAAAATTGCGGGGACTGCACAGAGGAGATACCGGGGTGTATTTTCCACAAACAATTAGTGCCTTAACCATACCGCCTTGGAGTACACATTTGGCCCAGCTGGTTGACAAGGAGTGGAGCAGGCTGTCTTATAGCTTGTCAGCAGATGCATCAGACAGTGATTTTGCCAGTGCTGCCAGACTTATTTTTGGACAGCTTCTGGATAGTGGCAGGTATACGCTGGAGGCAGTTGTAAAGCAGTTGAAGTGCCGGGCAGGTATAAAAGTATCAGAAGCATATACGGAACAGAACTTGTATGAAGATGAATACAAGGTGCTGTGCATGGGGCATTATGAAGATGACGATGATATGCAGTTTCATATTGAGGAAGCAGGTGTGGCGGAATGTCTGCAGCCGTTTTTTGTCAAGGTTGTGCAGGTAAAGCGCTTACGGGAAATTTTAGCTTTACGAGGGTTTCGCAGGCTGATACCTGATCCGCCTGATACAGACAATATGGATGCTTTTCCAGGCTATAATTTGCAATATGATATAGTACCTCTGAGTAGCAAACCATTAGGCTGGTATCCTGCTATAGAAATGTTGGGGGAAGGGATATTTATCCAAATGAATGAGGAAGCACTCAGGTTGTGGGAAAATAAAAATTCCGGGTATTATGATGTCATGCTTGAGAATTTGCGGAACAGCAATGTAAGCTGTGAAAATTTTTCAGCCAGATATGTGCTGTTACATACATTGTCCCATCTGTTGATCAGGCAGCTTACTTTGGAATGCGGCTATGCAGGTGCTTCGATAAAAGAGCGTATATATAGCAGTTATCCTGACTCTGATATAAATATGGCGGGTATATTGTTATATACATCGTCTTCTGATGCTGATGGCAGCTTAGGGGGCTTGGTGCGAAATGCTTTACAAGAAAATATGAGTAGAATTGTGTCCTCAATGTTGCAGGAGGCCTCATGGTGTTCATCGGATCCGGTATGCAGTGAGTCAAAAAATCAGGGCTATGCTTCACTGAATTATGCGGCATGCCATGCCTGCACACTTCTGCCGGAGACCAGTTGTGTCATGAGAAATTGCCTGTTGGATAGATATGCTGTGGCAGGCAATGTATCTAACAGAGATGGAGGCTTTTTCAAGGGGTTCAGTTTTTGGTAGTACTTACTCGGTGCTTCGACGATATAGGAAACTTTTTCATATTATTTTAGCCAAATCTGATGAATAAGTTCTCGAATTTGTCTAAACATGGCATTAACTTGTTAATATCAATCCATATCGTAACTTGTTTATAAAAATTTTCTTCCCATAAAATATGTTATACTATAGAAAAATGTATAAGGTGGTGTAAAGCATGAAAAAACTATTAACTATTCTACTTTTTACCTTTTTTGCCGTATTCAACACTTGCTATGCTGATGATTACGACCACAATTTTCATCCTATGCAAGTAACTGATTCTGATGTACAAAGCTTTGTGGAAAAATTTAATTTAGAAGTTCCTGATGAATTCATTTTGAAAACACACCCAAATTATTCTTCGGAGGACAATGATGTAATATATGTGTCCCAGAATAATAAATTTGTAATTCTTTTTGATATTAATGACAATAATTGTGTTCAAAATATAGCTTGCAGCATTACCAAGTTCTGTGATACATCCAATGATGCAGATTGTGAGCAATATATATCTTTTAACGATGCTATTCTAACTACAATCGGTTTGACAAAGCTTGAATTACAACGAATACACCTTGATGGTAACAAAGTTGCTTTTACTTGGTGCAATAAAATAAATCGACTGGTTATTAGGTCTTTTTCCGAGGAAAGAGACAGCGGACCATTATTTTTTTATTCTGCAAGCGAAAATGAACCATTATTTGAATAAAAAATAAAATGAGCCGGCATTCTATATTGCTGGCTCTCTTTTTTGTGTTGCGCCCAGCATGGGCGCACTATAATGGGGAAAAATCTTAGTCGGATCTAATAGTGGGAATGACATAGAGGAACACCAAGGGGGGACATTGTGAGGTGGAATTTGGAGGAAGGTGTAGGCGAATCTCCGATCTGACGAACAGAAATCACATGAGGTTTAGGAATAATATGGAGGTTGCGTCTAACCGACAATGGGAGCTGGGGGGTGGCGAAAATTGTGATTGTTAGCGGGGATGCGGGAGGGTGTACATAAGTGGCGTTTGGCAGGGAAGTGATGGGTGGAGAAGGCGGTGCCAATGCAAGGTACTTAGACGCGCCTCGGTGCGCGGCGGGTGATATGCCGGTGGCATATCACCCAGTACAAGACAACTGCTATGCGTTGTCTTGTGCTGCGACTACGCAAGCCGTCAGGCGCAGCAAGAGTTTAGCATCCGCGAGGCGCAAAGGGATGATGAAACCCTATTGACATGAATTAGTTTCGAGGATAAATACTTGTATGCTAGGCGGAGGAGGAAGGCATGGTGGTTCCATGCCGACCGACGACAACAACGCAGACAAGGATTTAGACCGAAAATAATCATGGATATAGGGTTTTGTTATCCCTAGAGCGCGAGCGTGTTTTCTATAGGTATTGCCCCTGCTCACCCCTTTTTAATGTCTGAACAGAGTCCACGAAATAAAAATTACATCAGTATATGCTCCAAATAACATTCAAGCACTATGGAAATCTGAATTTACAGAATCTTTTCACCTGTCCTTGCTATAATATCATAGGTAAGGGGGGATATAGATGGACTTACACAAGATTGCCAAGGTAACCCGGCTGAACAGGCTGAGTAAGGGGCGCATGCTTCTTATAGCCGCAGCTGTTACATGGTCAACTATGAATTGCAGTCTTGATAATTGCACAGCTGCAGAAGCTGCTGATGCTATGGCACTGGGGGAGAGTGTCTTTTCCGCGAGCATGGATAAGATGCGTTTAGGCGGTATCCCGTACAGAAACAGTTCCGGACAGGTTGTGGTTTCCGGCAGTATGTCGGACAATGATTATATTCTGACAGGCTGCGAGCCGCAGGCACAGATAGCGTACAATATTGCCAGGGCCAGCGAGCCTGCCATTACTATGGATATGCTGGAGATAGCAGATGAGCTGGGGACTTCCATGGAGGGGCTGGAATATTCAGTAAAAACTGCCAGCAGCATAATGAGCAAGATAGAGCGCAAGACGGATACTGCCATTAGGCAGGGACGGATGCCTAAAAGCGATGTGGAGTATGTGCAGGAAACAGGCGACCTGATACGCTATACCCAGATTGTACCTCATGATCAGATGGCAGCCATGACCGGCAAGACCATCTCCCTGCTCCAAACAAAGGGCTATGTGCTGGAAAAGGTGGATAACAAGTATCTGAATACTAATGGACGCTATAAGGCAATCCATCTTGATATTACCAGTGCCCAGGGCGTGCATTTCGAGATGCAGATTCATTCACAGGAAACCCTTGCCGCCAACAGGGCTACACATGCCATGTATGAAGAATGGCGCAGTCCTGACACCCCGGCAGAGCGCAAGGAGCAGCTTTATAAGGACATCAGGAGTGTTTATGCGGCTGTGGCACAGCCAAAGGACATAATGACAGTGAAAAATTACAGCAGAATAGTTCATTGAGTAAATGACACGAAAAAAGTGCAGGACCTGCCGCCAGAGGACAGGCTCCTGCACTTTTTATATATTTTCCTTACATGTTGTTCTTATATGTTATTTGAGCTGTTCACACTATCAGTTTATCTGCTTGCCCTTGCCGGGGCCGTCATTGGCTACCGCCACCTGGGCCTCGCTGAAGGTCTTCATATCGTTCAGCATGTGCAGGGAGGCAGTCACAAGGCTGATGCCTGCAAGAGCCGTGATGCCAGAGGACTTTATGTTCAGCTGGTACAGATTAGGCTGTATCGGCAGCAGGAACGGCTCCAGCTCCGGCAGCATATTTACTGCGTAGCGTGCTACAGCGACGGTTGCTTCATTGTCCAGCACCACCAGGGTATGGTTGTGAGCTGCAGAAATCATGGCACCAAGCGCGGCAGAGACCAGCAGCTGCTGGTTTTCCGTCAGGTTGTTCAGGAAGCTGGTAGCCTCGTAGCGCAGGCTGCCGTCCTCAGCTATCAGGGCGTCGGCGATGGCCTCAATGTTTTCCGGCCTGCCGTCGATCATGCCGATACCCAGAATACCGTTTTTCAGGGCCAGCTTTTCGCCCTGCACTCTTCCGTACTCAAAGGCATCCATCTGGGTGTGTCCCAGGAACAGGTGGGAGGACTGAAGAGCTACATTAGTTGCTTGTGCAAAGCCGTTAATCAGGGCAGCCTGCTCAAAGGTGTAGGCTTGGTTCTTTTCATCGTAGTCTTCCCATTCCGCCGGATTGGACATGTAGTCAGGGCAGTTAAAAAGCATTTTCGGCGTCAGCTCCACACCTGCGTTAACCAGCTTTTTGATGGAGTCAGGCAGGCGTTTTTCCGCTCCGCTCTTGGCTTCACGATGGTTGATTTTATCCAGGCCGAACAGAAGCAGGGCCCGCTCTGTATCGGTGTGAGGCAGCTCTTCGCCAAGAATACCGCTCAGCTGGGTGGCTATCTTTTCTATGACACCAAGACTGTAGATTGGTTTTGCCAGATTATCAATCCTTGCCTGGCAGGCCTCCATTGCTTCCTTGTCCAGCTCCGGCATAGTATTGGTATAATAGTCAAAGGTCTTGTCTGTAAGGGTTACAGATTCAGCAGGAATGCTGTTCCAGTTCATCTTGTCCATGAACACCATTTTTTCATCATCGGATTTTGTCAGGTTGGCGGTGGAAATCATGGTTTTGATGAGCAGGTCTGCCACGATGGAGGAGCCGATGGCCTCTCCCAGCTTCAGATCCAGTTTCATAACAGGCTTCAGTCCCAGCTTGTCCAGCACATATTTGTGCCCCGGCTCGCCGCCTATGTGGGAGGCAGCTATGTAGTCCTTGACAGTCGGGCAGATGGCTGCGGCAATCAGGGCTGCTGCACCGGTGTTGAAGCCGTCCAGGATGGTCAGCATTTTGCTGCTGGCACCACCGATAATCAGGCCGGCAATAGCGCCCAGTTCAAAGCCGCCTACCTTGGCCAGCACGTCAAATGGATCTGAGGCATCAGGCTGGTTCACCTCCAGCATCTTTTTGACCGTGGCGATTTTTGTTTGCAGCCGCTGGTCGGAAATATTGGTGCCCCTGCCGGTAGCCTCCTCAGGTGTGATGCCGCACATTACGGCAGTGATGGCGGCACTGGCAGTTGTGTTGGAAATACCCATTTCACCCGGCAGCAGGACAGAGAAATCCTGCTTTGCGGCCTGGTTAGCCACGGTGATGCCCACCATGACGGAGGTTGCTGCCTGTTCCCTGGTCATAGCCGGTCCCTTGGTGGCATTTTGCGTGCCGTAGCCAATTTTCATGGTGCTGTTAATAGGCAGCTGGCTGGTATCCCCTTTGATGCCCACATCAAATACAGCCATAGCGGCTTGGGTAAAATTGGCAAAGGCATTGGCCGCTGCGCCCTTGGAAATAACGTAGTTGGTGGCCATGTGCAGGGTGGTTTCCGGGGGATAGGCACTGACATTTTCCTCTGCCACGCCATGATCTGCACAGAAAATGGCGGTAAAGGGCGTCCGCATGGTCTTCAGGGGCATACCCACTATTGATACATAGCGCTTGGCAAGCTCCATGAGCGCACCAATGCCGTGTTCCGGCGGCATCCATTTGTTCACAATAGAGGCATAATCCTCGGCATCCTTCTGCTTGACAGGCTTGATGGTCTTGCAGACTACATCCTTTATGAGTCTTTCGTGGCCAAGCTCACGCATTTTTGCCATTATTTCCTCCTTGGAAATAGTGATTTTATTATGATTTGCATCTTCTACCACTATCTTTGTTATACCTGCCTTGCGCAGCTTGCTTTTTTTGGACAAAATAATCTTCCCCTTTCACTCAATGTATTTTCGTAAATTGCAAGTTGAAATTGAACATTTTTCTAATCAATAAATATTATCAATAGTGTAGACTTCATCAAGGAATGCTTCAAACAAATCTGCCGGACTATGATAGTCCAAAATACGGCGCGGACGCTGGTTAAGTATGTCTGCCATATTAAGGATATCATCATCCGTATACTGCTCTATGGAAGTGCCCTTAGGTATGAACTCTCTCAGTAGGCCATTGTGACGTTCATTCTGAGGGCGCTCCCAGGAACTGTATGGATGTGCAAAATACACCTTGGTTCCCAGACTTTCAAGGTTGGAGAATGTTGTAAATTCTGGACCATTATCTGCAGTCATTGTCTTGAATACTGTGCTGAAATGATTGATGCCATACTGCTCCTTTAATTGCGATATTGCCACTTCCATACCTTCTTTTGTACGTTCTGGAATGCGGATGGCAATATAGTTGCGTGTTACCTTCTCAACCGCAGTGAAAACGACAGCTTCATGGCCTTTACGGTGCCCTACGACTGTATCAACCTCCCAATGGCCTATTTCTGTGCCAGCGTTGACAATGTCAGGCCGTTCATCAATACTACGCCCTTTTATACGCTTATTCTTACGAGTCCATTTGCGATGCGCTTTACGTCTAAGAGCCTGTGGTATATCGAAAAGAGACAAGGGCAGCTTTCCAGCCCAGAGCATATTATAAAGTGTCTTAGTACAGGGTATTTGCTTTGCATTGAACAAATTGCAACGCCTGGCATACCCAACGCAAGCATCTAGAGACCAACGTTTGTCACGCACCTGCTTTACCATCCATTGGATGAATGGTTCGCAATCCTCACAGTAAATTTTCAGAGGTCTCCTAGAGTGTTTCCGGTGTTCCTCATAAGCTTTTTGCCCACGCTTGGCTGTGTATTGTGGCTTACGCCCACGATTGCTATTAGGCTTAGGTGTTCCACGTCGAATTTCGTAGTATATGGTTGTGTGCGCACAGCCCACGATAGTAGCAATGTCACGTAGAGAATATCCTTGCTGGTGCAGTGCCTGAATCATCCCCCTTTCATCCAAAGTTAAGTGCTTTCCTAGTTTACGTGAAGTCTCAATTGTGTTAGAATGGGATTGATCCATAGTGATTACTCCTTTGTTGATGATTCGAGCAAAACCATTTTAACACAGGTAGTCACTATGGATTTTTATTTTTTGATTAACTGTTCAATTTCATTATACAATCAACCCTCAATGTATTTTGTTGTATTATAACGTATATTTATCGGATTTCCAGCCTGTTTTCTGTGTTTATTCTTTCTTATACTGCGGATTGGGTCGGAACCTGCTTCAGGCTGAGCCCGATACGGCCTCTGGCCTCATCCACGCTGATGACCATGACCGTGAGTATATCACCTACGGAAACTACGTCCAGGGGGTGCTTGATACGTTTTTGGCTCAGCTCGGATATATGAATCAGGCCCGCCTGCTTGATGCCGATATCAACAAAAACACCGAAGTCCGTAATATTGCGAACAGTGCCGCGCATAATGGTGCCCGGCTTGATATCGGAGAGCTTTACGATAGCTTTTCTCGTCAGGGGCGCAGGCAGCTCCTCGCGGGGGTCGCGCCCCGGCTTGGTCAGGGCTTCCATGATGTCCTTGACTGTCGGCACACCGGCAGAAAGCTCGGCGGCAAGCCTGTCAGGCTGCACCAGCTTCAGCTTGGACTGCAGCAGGGCAAGGCTTGCCTTGTCATTTAAATCTGATGGCTTCATGCCGAAGCGGGCCAGAATTTTTTCTGCCAGTCCGTAGGATTCAGGATGCACCGGGGTATTATCCAGCGGAGATGCGGCGCCATTGATGCGCAGGAAGCCTGCACACTGGGTAAAGGCCGCATTGCCCAGACGGGCAACCTTCAGCAGTTCCCGGCGGCTCTTGAAGGCGCCGTTGGCATTGCGATAGGCAACGATGTTCTTGGCCACCGAGGCATTGATGCCTGCAACATGCTTTAAAAGAGCCTGGGAGGCTGTATTCAGCTCCACGCCTACATGGTTTACAGCAGCCTCAATCGTCTGATCAAGGGTATCCGCCAGCTGCTTCTGGTTTACATCATGCTGATACTGGCCGACACCGATGGCCTTTGGGTCAATCTTCACCAGCTCGGCCAGAGGGTCCTGCACGCGGCGGGCGATGGAAACCGCGCCGCGGATGGTCACATCGTATTCCGGCAGCTCCTCCTTGGCCAGCGGGGAAGCCGAGTACACGGAGGCACCGGCTTCGTTGGTGATGATGTAGCTGACGTTCAGGCTGTTGTCCTTGATGAGCTTTGCCGCAAATTCCTCGGTTTCCAGGGAGGCGGTACCATTGCCGATGGAAATCAGGGTAACATTGTGCTTTTTTATCAGGGTGAGAGCCTTTCTGGCAGCCTCTGACGCTCCCCTTTCCCCGTGGGTAATATAGAGTACGCCGTGATCGATAACCTGCCCGGTGGCGTCAATCACAGCCATTTTGCAGCCGGTGCGGTAGCCAGGGTCAAGGCCCATGACGGTATAGCCTGCCAGCGGGGCCTGCAGCAGAAGCTGTTTCAGGTTGGTGCCAAATATGCTGATGGCCTGCTTTTCCGCGGCCTCCGTCAGCTGGGAGCGCAGTTCCCTTTCCAGGGACGGCTCCAGCAGGCGTTTCCAGCTGTCTGCGCAGGCTTCCTGCAGTAGCGGGCGGAAGCCGGAGCCTCCCTTGATGTATTCCTTTTCAATCAGCCGTAGCATCCGCTCCTCGTCCACCTCAAGCCTGACCTTCAGGCAGTCGAGGCGCTCGCCTCTGTTGATGGCCAGAATGCGGTGGGAAGGCAGGGTGCGCACAGGCTCGCTGTAGTCCTTGTACATGAGAAATACCCTGCCCTCGTCGGTATTTTCCTTTTCTTTCGGCAGGGAGGTGGAAATAACACCTGTCTGCTGAATTTTTTCCCGGAGCTTCTGGCGCAGGCCGGCATTTTCCGAAATCATTTCTGCGATTATATCCATGGCGCCGGCAAGGGCCTCCTCCGCGGAACCGACCTCCAGCTCCGGATTGATATAGGCGGCTGCTTCCTTCTCCGGCGAGCCTGCGGATTTTTGCTGCAGCAGGAGGGCTGCCAGGGGCTCCAGTCCCTTTTCCTTTGCCTTTTGGGCGCGGGTGCGTTTTTTCTGCTTGTAGGGCAAATAAATATCCTCCAGCTCCTGCAGCTTGGAGGTCTTCTCAATGGCAGCCTTTAGTTCATCCGTCAGCTTGCCCTGTTCAGCGATTTTGTTCAGGATTTCCTCCTGACGCTTTACGAAATTTCTCAGATAGGCGAGGCGCTCCTCTATGGTCCGGAGCTGCTCGTCCTCCAGCTCGCCGGTAGCCTCCTTGCGGTAGCGTGCGATAAAAGGAACGGTGTTGCCGTCATCCAGAAGCTGAACGGCTGCGTCAATCTGGGCAGTACGTACCTGCAGCTCCCTGGCTATGGTATTGTTGATGTTATCTAATAGCATATTTATTCTCCTAAAGTTTTGATTCTGTGTAATTATAACATAAGTAAAAGTAGATTGACATAAATAACCGTATAATGTAGAATTACTTTAATAGTAATTTTTCTAAGTGGATAATAATTATTCATATTATCTGCGGTGTGGTGCGTGGAGGAGTTATTATGTTAGAAATGCAGAGTGTAACCCGTATACTTCGGGAAAATGGCTTTAAGGTTACCCCGCAGCGTTTGGCTGTATATGAGGCACTGTCTAGAACATATACTCATCCAAATGCCGAAATGCTTTACAATATGCTGCAGCCGGACTATCCCACCATGAGCCTGGCCACTGTCTACAAGACAATGGATATATTTTCCGAGCTGGGACTGGTGCAGGTCTTGAATGTAGGCGAGGACAGCTATCGTTATGATGCGGAGACCGTCAGCCATCCTCACATAAGATGTGTGGTCTGCAACAGGGTGGATGATGTCTTTGACGTGAATGATGAGGATTTGCTGGAGGCAGCCGCGGCCAAAAGCGGTTATGAGGTGACCGGGCGGCAGCTGTATTTCTTCGGCAGGTGTCCGGAGTGCCGCAGGAAGCTGGGAAGCAAGGAAAGACATTAAAAAATCGGCATGCCATGGCTTTGTGGCATGCCGATTCTTTTGCTTTTGGACAAAAAAATACCCCCAGTAAAAACATCTGAGGGCTGAAAGGGATTGACTATAGGGATGTACTATAGGGAATACATCACCTTAACTGCTGCGGCTGAGAAATGGCGTTGGAAAAAAACAGCCGCTGCAGGTGGTAAGCTACATACTAAATTTCAAGCTGTAAACTTATCTTGCTATAAGGATAGCATAAATGGTTATACAAGTCAAGTGGAAATTGTATATTTTTTTACAATTAATTCCCCTTATTTGAATAAAAAGTCCACTAATCCTCAAAGTAATAGACGGATATGTCGACGATTTTGTATTGATTTCAATCAAACAAAAAATACTAGAAATGAAATTTGTCAAATATCTATATGAACAAAATTTCAGCAATCAATTCGGGGAAATATTATCTGATACTTTGACTTTACATATAATTTCCATTATTATTTTTTATACTGAAACGTGATTTATAGGAGTGAGAGTAATATATGCAGGTGGCTGTACTGGCCAGTGGCAGCAAGGGAAATGCCACGTTTATCGAACTGGATGGCAAAAAGCTTTTAATTGACGCAGGAATCAGCGCCAGGCGCATCCGTCAGGAGCTGAACCGCATAGGGCAGGCGATAGAGGAGCTGGACGGAGTTTTTATCACCCATGAGCATGGGGACCATATTAGCGGGCTGATGACCCTGACAAAAAAGTACGGGGTGCAGGTGTTCAGCCGTCCGGAGACATTTCGGGCCATGAGCTTTTACAGGGAACTGCCCATAGAGTGCATCAATCCGATTATTGACCGGGTGCGACTGGACAGGGTGACTGTCAGGGCCTTTGGAATTCCTCACGATGCCGCAGATCCCGTAGGTTATGTGATTCAGGGCAGCAGCCGCTGCATCGTGGCAACTGACATGGGCTTTGTGGACGGCAGCCTGCAGAGCATGCTGGAGGGGGCACAGGTAATGGTGCTGGAAACAAATCACGATGTGGAGCTTTTGAAAAATGGCAGCTATCCCTACAGCTTGAAGAAGAGAATCCTGGGAGGGTGGGGGCATCTGTCCAACAGGGATGCGGCATTGGCGGTGGCAGGGCTGAAACGGAGGCCGAAAAAGCTGTTGCTGGCACATCTGAGCGAGTCCAACAATCGCCCGGAGCTGGCCATGTCAACCGTGCAGGAGATATTCCGGCAGCAGGGGGTTGATGATATGGAGGTATATTTGACAGACCAGAATCATTGCGTCAGCATAGAGTTTTGAGATTGAGGAGGAGAAGGATTATGACTTATCGCAGCAAATTTGCAAAGAGATGTTTTTCCGGAGTGGCCGGTGTGCTGATTGCGGCAACGGTGCTTCTTGGCGGCTGCAGCAACGGACTGGCTGGTGAGCAGCAGGCAGAGGGGAGTGGCATTCCGGCGGCTGTGTCCGGCAAGGATGTGTCAGACGCGAGGAATACGCCGGTAGTGCAGGCTGCCAAGGCGGTTGGCCCTGCCGTGGTGGGCATCACCAACAAGGCGGTGGCCAGGGACTGGTTCAACAATCCCGTGCAGGTGGAGGGGGCCGGTTCCGGCGTTATCTTCCGCAAGGATGGCTATATAGTGACCAACAATCATGTCATCAGCGGTGCCAAGGAAATCATTGTTTCCCTTTCGGACGGGCGCTCCCTGTCCGGCAGGCTGATTGGTGCTGACGAGCTGACGGACCTGGCCGTGGTCAAGGTGGATGCAGATGATTTGCCGGCGGCGGAGTTTGGTGATTCTGACGATATCATGGTGGGAGAGCCTGCCATTGCCATAGGCAATCCTATGGGGCTGGAGTTTCAGGGCAGTGTCACCAGCGGCGTTATCAGCGCCCTGAACCGTTCCCTGGAGCTGGATGACAGGGTAATCAAGGTCATTCAGACAGATGCCGCCATCAATCCGGGCAACTCCGGCGGTGCGCTGGTCAATGCAGATGGCAGGGTCATCGGCATCAATTCGGCCAAGATTGCCCGCAGCGGGGTTGAGGGCATGGGCTTCGCCATTCCGATTAATACAGTGCGCGAAATTGTTGATGACCTGATGGACGACGGCAAGGTGACGCGGCCATATCTGGGAGTAGGCATTTTTGACAAGGAAACCGCCGGGCGCTATGGCTACATACTGAACGTGGACAAGGGCGTGTATGTGGAAAATGTCACAGTAAACGGCCCTGCCTACAAGGCAGGCATCCGTCGCGGCGATATCATCCTTTCCATTGGCGACAAGGAAACCAACAAGGTGGGCGATGTGCGCAATGCGGTACTGAATGCCAAGGTGGGCGATACTGTCAAGGTCAAGCTGGACAGGAACGGCAGCACGGTGACCGTTGATGTGGCGCTGGAGGCTGCCTCATGAGGATAACTGTCGTGGCGGCAGGCAAAATCAAGGAAAAATACCTGACTGCGGGAATAAATGAGTTTTTGAAGCGGCTTGCGCCCTTCGCCACTGTGAAAATCCTGGAAATCAGCGAGGAAAGGATGAAGGATAATCCTTCGGAGGCAGAAAAAAAGCAGGCGCTTTATCAGGAGGGGCAGCGCCTGCTGCGCCAGGTGCCGGAGGGCAGCTATCTCTTCGTGCTGGATGTGTACGGCAGACAGGCCTCCTCGGAGGAGCTGGCGGCAAAAATCAGCCAGCTGGGGCTATCTGGCAGGAGCAGCATCACCTTCTTGATTGGAGGAGCCTTTGGGCTTTCTGATGAGGTGCGGCAGGCGGCCGATTTCCGGCTGAGCTTTTCGCCTATGACCTTTACACACCAGATGGTAAGGCTTTTGCTGGTGGAGCAGATTTATCGCGCTTTTAAAATAAACCGCGGGGAGAAATATCACTGGTAAAAAAATGGGGGTGCCGCATCAGCGAACGTTCTGATGTGGCACCCCCATAAGCTTTATTCAAGTTCGATTGTAGGCCTGTCGGTAATCGTGGAAAGTACGACGATGGTTTCGGTTTTTACGATGCCATCCTGATTCTTGATGCGTGTCAGCAGCTTTTCAAGGGTTTTTGTACTCTTGGTAATGATTTTCAGGGCATAATCATAGTCGCCTGTGATGTAGAAGCATTCCTTTACGTCCATCTCAGTGGCGATAAACTCCCTGAATTTGTCACCGTTGCTTGGGTTGTCAAAGCTGATGTAGATAAAAGCCATCAGGTGCTTGTCAACCAGGGCAGGGTCCAAAATCGCCGTGTACTGCTGTACCACGCCGGTATTTTCCAGCTTCTTCAAGCGTTCACTGATTGCCGGCATGGAGAGGGAAATCTCCTGGCTAAGCACGGAAACAGTGACGCGTGCATTTTCCTGTAGTCTTTTTAAAATTCGCTTGTCTGTAGCGTCCATAAAACAATCACCGCCATTCTACCTATATTATATCAGCAGGATAAATAATTTGTAAATCGTTTTGCTGTAAAAAATTTTTGCTTTTGACAAGATATAGTGTAAAATGGAAGGACAGGATATGAGTTATTATTGGAGTGATATAATAGATGAAGAAGCAGCGGCACAATGTGCAGAACAGAATCGGCTGGCTGTTGCTGGCGATATGGGGCTGTTTTTTTCTGCTGACGATGCGGTTTGCCTGGCTGCAGCTGGTGAACGGCGATGAGCTGGCAGAGAGGGCCATCACCATAGCGGAGGAAAACAGGGCCAGGCAGTCACCCCGCGGCAGGATTCTGGACAGGAACGGGCGGGAGCTTGCCATCAGCCGCATGGCAAAATCCCTGGTCATCAATCCCAGCAAGGTCAGGAGCGAGGACAGGGAAAACCTTGCTGTGCAGCTGGCGGATATACTGAAGCTGAAGCCGGAGGAGATTCGCGAGGACATAGATACGGGAGGCGTGTTTGTTTACGTCAAGCGGCGGCTGGAGGTGGATGAGGAAAACGCCGTCAAGGAACTGAAGGAGGCCAACAGCTATGAATGCCTTGAGCTGCATGACGAGGTAAAGAGATACTATCCCAATGATATGCTGGCGGCCAATGTGCTGGGGTTTATCGGCACTGACGACAAGGGCCTTGCCGGAATGGAGCAGTATGCGGATGATATGCTGAAGGGAGAGGCCCAGGAGGCCGACCTCCTGATAGATATGCGGGGCAGGCCGATTTTTGACTCCATCTTTGCAGCGGCTCAGCAGCGCTACAAGGGGGATAATTCCAAGAGCATTACCCTGACCATAGACAGTACCATGCAGTTTATCGTGGAACAGGCGCTGGAAAAGGCCATGGCTGATAACAAGCCGAAGGCGGTAACGGCGGTGGTCATGGACCCGAAGACCGGCGATGTGCTGGCCATGGCGTCCCGCCCCAGCTACAACCCCAACAAATTCTGGCAGGCCGATGTTGAGGCCTGGCGCAACAGGGCTATTTCCTCCGTTTATGAGCCGGGTTCTACCTTCAAGGCCATGGTGGCAGGTACGGCACTGCAGGAAGGGGTAGTGGCTCCCAACATGTCCTTTTATGATCCGGGACATATTGATGTTTCGGAGAAGCGCATCCAGAACTGGAACGGCGAGAGCTTTGGCAATGTCACCTTTACGGATATCGTAAAAAATTCCATCAACACCTGTTTTGCCCAGATAGGCCTGTGGCTGGGAGGCGAAAAGCTCAACGAATATGCTGAGAAGTTCGGGTTTGGCAAGGCCACGGGGATAGAGCTGCCGGGAGAGGAATCGGGTATTTTGTTTTCGGACCCGAAGAATATGGTGAATTCTGACGTGGCCACCATGGCCATCGGCCAGAGTATCGCCGTGACGCCGCTGCAGTTGGTAACGGCCATGTCAGCCGTGGCCAATGATGGTGTGCTGCTGAAGCCTCATATCATCAAGCAGATTACCAATGCGGATGGCTCTGTCTACAAGGAATATGGACGGGAGGAGGTACGCCGGGTGATTGATTCGGCTACCGATAAGACGCTGGTGGGGCTTCTGGAGCAGGTGGTGGCCACCGGCGGCGGCTCCAAGGCGGCCGTGAAGGGCTATCGCATAGCTGGCAAGACCGGTACGGCACAGAAAATCAACGAACACACCAGCGGTTACATGGATGGCAGGTATATTGCCTCCTTCTGTGGCTTTGCGCCGGTAGAAAATCCGGAGATAGTGGTGCTGGTGGTGATTGATGACCCGTCGGCGGGAGCCTTTTACGGCGGGCAGATTGCGGCACCTGTGGCAAGGGATATTTTCTCCCAGCTGCTGCGGTTTATGCACATCAGTCCCTCCAGTGACACCTTTGCGGATATGAACAAGGACAAGGAAGCGGGAGCTGCTGCCAAGCCTGCCCCTGCGGCCAGTGACGGCAAGGTCAGGATGCCTGACCTGACCGGCATGAGCATCAGGGATGTGTCCAGAAAGCTGGCGGAGCTTGGTCTGGGCATAGATGTGCAGGGCAACGGGCTGGCACGGGGACAGAGCATCCCGGCTGGCGCGGAGATTCAGCCGGGCCAGAGCGTTACCGTTACCTTCAGCCCGTGAGGGCATTGTTCATTACGTGTTTGATATTTTATAGCAGATTAGTATATGATTAGGACAAAGGAGAATTGATGATGAAAGCGAAATTGTTTGTTACGGATATGGATGGTACACTTTTAAACAGCGAGCATAAGATTTCCAGGGGAAATAAGCATGCTATAAAGCGGGCGGTGGAGGCCGGGGTGGTATTTACCATTGCCACCGGACGCATGTATGCTTCTACCCTGCCTTATGCAAAGGAGCTGGAGCTGGATGTACCGATTATCACCTACAACGGCGCACTGATCAAGACTGCGGCCGGCAAGGAGCTGTATGCCTCATATCTGGAGGAGGATTTGGTGAAGGAGCTTTTGGACTTTGCCGGGGAGCAGGAGCTGTATATTCATCTCTACAGCGAGGACAAGCTGTATTTCAAGGAAAATGACGAGCATGCCCAGTTCTATCAGAAGATGTGCGGTGTACCGGGGACTGCCGTAGGAGAGGATATTTACAAGTATACCTATAAGGTGCCGAAGATGCTGATCATGGGCAGTACGCCGGAGGAGGCAGATGCGGCTGTGGAGCTGGTGCGTCAGAGGTTTGGAGGCAGGATTGATGCTATGAAGTCTTCGCCTACCTATGTGGAGCTGATTAAGCCGGGAGTAAACAAGGCCACTGCCATAGCAAAGCTGGCTGAGATTCTGGAGATTCCTTCCGAGCAGGTGCTGGCCATCGGCGATTCCAGCAACGATGTCAGCATGCTGACCTCTGTGGCCATCAGCGTGGCCATGGGCAATGCCAACGATGAGGCCAGGGCGGCGGCGCGCTATATGGTAACAGATAATGAGCATGATGGGGTTGCGGAAGCTCTGGAACGCTTCTGCATGTAGTTTCCGGAGGTTTGTATGGAGAGAGAAAAGAGTACCGATAAATGCTGTGAGTTCGTTATTGTCACGGGCATGTCCGGCAGTGGCAAGACCCAGGCCTGCCGCTATCTGGAGGATATAGGCTATTTTGTGGTGGACAATCTGCCGCCTGTGTTCATCCCCAAGTTTGCGGAGCTGTGCCAGCAGTCCGGGGGCAGCGTCAGCAAGGTAGTGCTGGTGGTGGACACCAGAAGCCGTGAGTTTTTTGATACCTTTATTCACGTGCTGGAGGATATGGACAGGGATAACCAGCAGTATGTACTGCTTTTTATGGATGCCTCTGATGCAGCCATCATCCGCCGCTACAAGGAAACACGCCGCCGCCATCCTATGGCGCCAAGCTCCCGCATCAGCGAGGGCGTAGCCAAGGAGCGGGAAAGGCTGGCTCAGGTGCGCAACAAGGCCACTTATATCGTGGATACATCGGAGCTGAAGAAGATTGACCTGAAGGAAAAGATTTTGAAGCTCTTTGCCCCGCGGGTGGGGGAGAAGATGAACATCAACGTTATTTCCTTCGGCTTTAAGTTCGGCATGCCTCTGGATGCGGATTTGGTATTTGATGTGCGCTTCCTGCCAAATCCTTTCTATGTGGAGTCCATGCGCCATAAGAGTGGCTCCGTGCCGGATGTGGCTGCCTATATCGATCAGTGGCCTGTAACCAGGGAGTTCAAGCAGCATCTTGACAATCTGGTGAATTTCCTGATTCCCCAGTACGAGAAGGAGGGCAAGGCACAGCTGGTAATCGCGGCCGGTTGTACCGGCGGCATGCACCGTTCCGTGTTTATTGCCAATCACATTTACCAGCTTTTGAAGGACAAGGGCTGCCAGGTGAAGCTGGAGCATCGTGACTTGATGAAGAACGAGGTCTGGGAGCATGTGAGGGAAGAGGTTTAGAAGGAGTGTTATAGATGCACTTGTTAAAATGGCTGTATCCCGGCATGAAGTTCAAGCGCTGGCTGCTGCTGTTTGCAGGCGGTGTTATGCTGGCCAGCCTGGGAATTGCAGTGGTTTTTAACTACAAATACATTGATAATATCGAGGAAGCTATTTTCAGGGCTGTCTATCTGTGGTCAGGTAGCTATGATTACACCTTTACTGCCCTGGTGGGCATGCTGATGGTGCTGACGGGCTTCGGTGTGATGCTGGCGGCAGCCAGGTTCGTGATTCGCTCTGTTATTACGGTGCTGCTGCCTGCCAATTCATCAGAAAAGCTGGTGGATTTGATTTATGAGAAGCGGATGCTGGGCAAAGGGCCTGCCATTACGGTGGTGGGCGGTGGCCACGGCCTGTCCGTGCTGCTCAGGGGCATCAAGCAGGCTACCTCAAACGTTACGGCGGTGGTGACTGTAGCTGATGATGGCGGCTCCTCCGGCCGACTGCGGGAGGAGCTGGGCATGATTCCGCCGGGGGATCTCAGAAACTGCCTGGTGGCTCTGGCAGATACGGAGCCGTTGATGGAAAAGCTGTTTCAGCATCGTTTTGAGGGGGATAGCCAGCTGTCGGGGCACAGCTTCGGCAACCTGTTTATTGCGGCTATGGCGCAGGTGACAGGGGATGTGGAAACCGCCCTGAAGGAATCCTCCAAGGTCCTGGCGGTGAAGGGCCGGGTGCTGCCTGCCAGCAAGGAGTTCGTGCGGCTGGATGCCATCATGGAGGATGGTTCCATCGTCTGCGGCGAATCCAAGATTCCGGAGGCGAAGAAAAAGATTCATCGTGTCAAGCTGTTTCCGGAGCATGTGGAGGCGGTACAGTCCTCCTTGGATGCCCTGCGTGATGCGGAGGCTATTGTACTGGGGCCGGGCAGCCTCTATACTAGCATAATGCCGAATCTCCTGGTGGAGGGTATCGGTGATGCCCTGTGCCGCAGCAAGGCCGTGAAGATTTATATCTGCAACGTGATGACCCAGCCGGGGGAAACGGACGGCTATACTGCCTCCATGCACGTCAAGGCCATACTTGACCATGCGGGGCGTAATGCGGTAGACTATGTGATTGTAAACTCTACACCGGTGCCGGAGGACTTGAAGCAGAAATATGCCGAAACAGGCGCTTATCCGGTAGTGGTGGACGAGGATGTGCTGAACGCTCTGGGGGTGGGCGTAATCAAGGCCGACCTGATCACTGACCATGATGCCATCCATCATGACCCGAAGAAGCTGGCAGAAAGCGTTATGCGGGTGGTGTATGAAACCCTGTGATTTTGCCGGAGCCGGATTTGTGATGCCGGATATCGGGGTTGGATGTTGGATATTGGATGTGTAATTGTGAGGTAACGGAATGCCATCCTTTGCTACAGAGGTAAAAAATGAGCTTGCCCGTGGCAGCAGCAAGAGAAAATGCTGCCAGAGCGCGGAGCTGGCGGCTCTTTTGCGCATGGGGGCCTCCATGACCATCGGTGCCAGGATGAATCTGGGGCTGAATTTTACCACGGAAAACGCCGCTGTGGCCCGTAGGGTCTTGCAGCTTTTGAAATCCACCGGACAGGTTCAGCCGGAGGTTACGGTGAGCCGTTCCAAGAGGCTGAAGAAGAATAACAGCTATCTGCTGCGTGTGGCGCCCTCTCCCAACGTGCGTCCCCTGATGGAATCCCTTGGCATGCTTGGCTCCGAGGAAGGAGCCGTAGGCAGGGATCGGGGACTCCTTCGGAAGCAGTGCTGCCGCAAGGCATATCTCCGGGGAGCGTTTCTGGGGGGCGGCACTGTGAACCGGCCGGAGGCCCAGTCCCATCTGGAGTTTATTGCCAACAGCTACGCCTTTGCCCATACCATTGTACAGATTCTGAAGCACATGGATTTTCCTGTGGGTTTTACAGACAGGAAGAACAGCTATCAGATATATATCAAGGATGGGGAGGAAATCATGGATCTGCTGGCCATGCTGGGAGCAGTCAAGGCGGCAGATGGGCTGGCAGTGGCGAGAAATCTTAAGGAGGTCCGCAATCAGGTAAACCGCCTGGTCAACTGTGAAACTGCAAATCTGCAGAAAACGGTCAGCGCTTCCGTAGAGCAGGTGGCCTGCATAAAAAGGCTGCAGGCGGAAGGGCGGCTGGAGAAGCTGCCTCCGAAGCTTCTGGCGGCAGCGCAGGCGCGAATGGACAACATGGATGCTTCCCTGGCGGAGCTGGGAGAGATGCTGGGCATCAGCCGGGCGGCCGTGAATAATCGTCTGAAGAGGCTGAGGGATTTCCTGTAGCCCTGCGGCGTGCCTGCATGGCGGCAGGGAAAGGGCAGGCTCTAATCTAAAATGCAAAAAGAGGTAATACTGTGAAAAAATATTTACGATGGGGGCTGGGGACGGCTGCAGTCCTGCTGCTGGCCCTGTATGGCGGCATACAGTATCTGCTGTCCCAGCCTGAGCCGGAGGGTTTTCCTATTCTGGAATATCACATGGTGCAGGCGGAGGATCCGAAGGATGCATACGAGTATAATGTGCCGGTGGAGGATTTTCAGCAGCAGCTGGATTATCTGGAGGAGCAGGGTTATACCACCATTTCCATACGGGATTTCCTGAGAGCCAAAAAGGGTTTGCAGGAGCTGCCGGAAAAACCGGTTATACTGACCTTTGATGACGGCTATGAAAGCAATTATACGGAGCTTTTGCCCATTCTGGAGGCACGGGGCATGAAGGCTACTGTCTTCATGGTGGCCAACAGCATCGGCAGGGAAAAATACCTGTCATGGGAGCAGCTGAAGGATATGCAGCACCGGGGCATCGAGATTGGCAGCCACACGGCAAATCATTTGCCCCTGACGGAAATGGATATGGAAACCGCCAGAAACGAGGTGAAGCTGTCCAAGCTTCTGATGGAATGGAACGGCGTCGATACCATTTATACTCTGTCCTACCCCAATGGCAAGTACACAACGGAGCTGCGGGAGATGCTGAGGGAGGAGGAATATCTGGCGGCGGTGACCGGAGATGCGGGTCTGAACACCCTGGACACGGATACCTATCAGCTGCAGAGGATAAATATTCCCCATCCGGCCTTCGGCATTGATGAGTTCAAGTGGCGCTTGGCCAAGGGCAGGATTTTTGCCCAGCTGGGCATATTTCAGCATAAAATTTAATGTCTTAATCTGAAATTTTAATTTTTTTGTTGTTGCTAAGGATTTATGGATTATTTTTGTGGGAGTGTTTGGAGAAAAAATGAATTTGCAGAGAAAAATTTTGTCGGCAGGTCTTGCGGTGGTTATGCTGGCAGGCGTGTCCATGGCAGAGGCGCGCCAGCATGGCGGCATGGAAAATAATGCAGAGGCAGGCGCGGGGGTTGTCCGTGGGGAAGAACAGGTCATGGAGCTGGCTGTAAACATGAATGTGGATGGCCTGCATCCAAAGTACAGCAACCGCGTGCCTGAGTCCTGGCATCCCATGGAGGAAGTGGACTGGCAGGTAAAGAATCAGGACAGTCCTCAGCTTTTGAAGCGCTGGCCGGTAACAACAGAGGATGGCGGCGGCACCCTGCTTTTTTCCGACAGCCCTGAGTATGTGGAGCAGGACGGAATTCTTTACTCCGATGTGGTGACAGGTGCCGGCAGGATTTTTTATTATCACCTGAACAATACGCGGCAGAACAAAAAGATTGCCGTGGTACTGGAAAATGAGGGAAAATACACGGCAATCCTGAATGTGAGCCGTGAAGCCCTCAGTGCCCCAAGCGATGATTATCTGTGGGTGGGCAAGACAACCCAGCAGGAGTACATGGAGAGCAGGGCAAACAGGAATGTGTTTGTTTTTCCGGGCAGGAAAAAGATTCTGAGCAATGAGATGACGGAAACCATCGTCCGGCCGGGGCAGCTGGTAAACGGCATCTATGATTTTACCGCGGATGGGCCTGTGCGCCTGTCTGTCATCATGTATCCCGCCGGGGAGAATCCCATTGAGTTCATGAAGAGGGCCAGGGTGCTGCCGAAGGATGAGCATCGCCTGCGGGGAACCTACAAGGGCATGAACCGCATCATCCGGGCGGAAAAGGTGTACAATCCTCAGCAGGATGGGGCGGTGTTTATTCCGCTGGCGGACAATTACCGTGATGTGTACCGCTATGGCATCGATGCCACCGATGGCAGTGAAACCCAGAACTACGGCAACTACGGCATTATGTACGAGCTGCATGTGCCGGTAAAGGGAACAGGAGATGTCCAGTATATCCTTCAGCCTCTGGGGGGCGTGTATGCCGGTGCCATGTCTGTGCAGGATATGGCGGATAAGCAGAAATTTATGCTGTCTGTGCCTCAGAACCAGCTGTATTTCGGCAATGCAAAGGTGGACAGCTTTACCAGCAGCCGCTTCCCGTCTACGGCTGATGCGGATTATATTTATTTTTCCAGTGAGCTGGCGAGCCTTGGCACCTATGGGGCCGGACAGCAGCTTTGCTTTGAGTTTTCTCCGCCGGGAGCCTCCAATCTGCCGGTTAATTTCATTTTAATGCCGGCAACCCAGGCTCAGGGACTTGCATATAAATGGCAAACAAGGTAAAATAGAAATAGATTTTTATTTGATGAAGGAGGTTTCTCTTTATGAAACACATTCAGACTGTTAATCAGCCTTCCTTGCAGCTGACCAAAAATTCCGGCGGCTGCGGCGAGTGCCAGGCATCCTGTCAGTCCGCCTGCAAGACTTCCTGCACTGTAGGCAATCAGGTTTGCGAGAGCAAGAAATAATAGTTAGAGATTAGGCTCCCTGCCAAAAGGGAGCCTTTTTTCGCGTTAGCACAATCAGCCTTGGCGCATAGCTTTTGCCTGATTGTTTGATGATAATTTGCAGCTTATAGGAGAGAATAGATGAACAAGGAAATGCAGAAGAAAATCCACAAGTTTGTGCAGAACGGCATGTATATCCTGCTGGATGTGAACAGCGGTGCCGTGCATGTGGTGGACAAGATGATTTACGACATGATGGACTATTTTGACGGGGAAAACGATGCTGAGGTGCAGAAGGCTATGGACGGCATGTATCCTGCTGATGATGTGCGGGAGGCACTGGAGGAGCTGCATCATCTCATGGACATTCAGCAGCTGTTCGCCCCGGATATTGACGTGCCGCCGACCTTCAAGGCCAAGGGATTGGTGAAATCCCTCTGCCTGATGACTGCCCATGACTGCAACATGCGCTGCAAATACTGCTTCGGTGATACCGGCGAATACGGCGGTGAGCGGCAGATGATGAGCAAGGAGGTAGGACAGGCCGCGGTGGATTATATCATCGACCACAGCGGCCCCAGGAAGCACTGCGAGATTGATTTCTTCGGAGGCGAGCCTCTTATCAACATGCCGCTGGTGAAGCATGTTACCGAGTATGTGAGAAAGCGTGAGAAGGAAACCGGCAAGGTTTTCAAGCTCACCCTGACTACTAACGGCCTGGCGCTGAATGATGCTAATATCCAGTGGCTGAATGACAACAACATCAGCCTGGTACTCAGCACGGATGGCCGTCGGGAAACCCATGACAACATGCGTCCTGATGCCGGTGGCAACCCTACCTACGACAAGGTCATGGCAAACTTCCGTAAGTGCGTTGATTCAAGGAATGATGAGAATTATTACATGCGGGGCACCTATACGGCCTGCAATCTTGATTTTACCAAGGATGTGGCAGCTATGGCGGATGCAGGCTTTGATATCCTTTCCATGGAGCCGGTGGTGCTGAAGGATTCTCCTTATGCCTTGACAGAGGAAATGCTGCCGGAGATTTATGCCGAGTATGACAGGCTGACGGAGTTTTATCTCAAGCGGCACAGGGAGGGCAAGGGTTTCTTCTTCTTCCATTTCAACATGGATTTGTCCAATGGCCCGTGCGTGGCAAAGAGGCTTTCCGGCTGCGGTGCTGGCCATGAGTATTATGCGGTGGCAGCCAATGGTGATTTGTATCCGTGCCATCAGTTTGTGGGGCGTGACCGCTACAGGCTGGGGGATGTGTTCAGCGGCGTGCAGAATCAGGAGCTGCCTCAGTATTTCCGTCAGTCTCATGTGCTGAACAAGCCTAAGTGCGTTGATTGCTGGGCAAGATTCTTCTGCAGCGGTGGCTGTCATGCCAATGCCGACCTCTTTAACGAGGATATCCGCATTCCGTATGACATGGGCTGTGCTATCCAGAAAAAGAGGCTGGAATGTGCGTTGGCCGTACAGGCCATACTGGCACTTGAAAAATAAATTTCAGTTTGTCGTCGTGCTTGTTTGTCACTTCGAGGAAACATGAACGTTTTAGAGATTAGTGCAGGGGAGCTGTCAGGTAAATAATAGCAAATATCACATGGGCGGTTACTTTTTTACATTGTTGTGTATAGACTTACGGTCAGACCTTTTTATAGAGCATCAGGGCAGTACCATCGCAGGCACGCTCGCGCTACTATCCACGCCTAGCGGATGCTAAGTTCACGCTTCGCCTTTGGCTCGCGTATCACTAAGCACCGAGGCGCGTCTAAGTGCCATGCGAATGGTACATGCCCTGATACTCTTTAATAGGTCTGACACAAAATTTGCACAAATCTGCTTATAAGTCAACCGCCCATTGCATTATCTGCCAACAGTTACAATCCTACGACAGCTCCCCACTTGCTTATCAGCAACCTCTTATGTTGCACTATAGCAACAAATCCTACATTACGAGCAAGCCTGAAAAAGGGGAGGTAGGATGCTGACGAAGCCTGTAACTGCCAACTGCTATGCAAGGCAATCTGCTATTATGAACAGAGTTGTTTGCACTGTACGTTTATGCAACGGTTGGCAGTAGCAAATCGCGTCAGCTTCCCCACCCCCTTTTTCAGGTTTGCTCGTAAAGTTGTATGTATCACTATGGTCACAAATAATGTATGTCATTTTAT
>CAMFES010000009.1 GCA_945949525.1 uncultured Veillonellaceae bacterium | reverse complement strand
AAAATAAACTTTTTCAGCCGCCGCTGCAGCACAATCCAGTCCCGCCAGAACACCGTCCAAATATCCTGCAAGAGCATTACAGCCCCTCCCTTCTGCCAGTCAGCTCAATGAACACATCCTCCAGGTTGGAGCGCCTTATCCTGGCATCCTCCAGCTCCTGAGCCGCCATGAACTCAGCAGCCTCCCTGCGGCTGTCAAAAAAGCGATACTGACGGCTGCTTTCATGCAGCTCACCGGCAGTACCGCCTTTAGCACCACTGCCTGCTTCTGCCTTGCCGCTCCCGATGCCAACTCCCCCTTCTGCCGTGCCGTTCCATTCCACGGCAATCCTGCCCATGCGCTGGCAAAAGGAAGCGGGGGTATCTATGTCCACCAGCCTGCCCTTGTTGATAATCGCCACCCTGTTGCAGAGATTTTCCGCTTCCTCTATATAGTGGGTGGTCAGAAGCACCGTCACTCCGCTGGCAGCCATCTCCCGGATTAAATCCCAGATGCGCCGCCTGACCTGGGGATCCAGTGCCACCGTGGGCTCATCCATAAAAAGAATCCTTGGGCTGTGTATCAGGGCGCGGGCAATCAGAAGCCGTCTTTTCATGCCGCCTGACAGCTGCCTCGGAGGCATATTCACCGTATCCTCCAGCTCAATATACCTCAAAAGCTCTCCAATCCGCCGCCTCCTGTCCGCCCCACTCATGTGATGGAGCCTGCCATGCAGCTCCATGTTGTGGCCAACACTCAAATCATTATCAAAATTGATATGCTGTGGAACAATGCCGATCATTTCCTTGATGGCCTTCTCATTGCCCTCCAGGGGCATGCCATCATAAAAAATCCTGCCGGCGGATTTTTCCGTCTGCATGGTCAGCATCCTGATAGTGGTCGTCTTGCCGGCACCATTAGGCCCCAGCAGTCCAAAAATTTCCCCCTGCCCTATCTCAAAGGACAACCCGTCCACCGCCAGCTTCCTGACAGCCTTACCGTCCCTGCCCTTTCTGATAAACTCCTTCGTCAGCCCCTCAACCTTTATCATCAACCATCACCTGCACCAATTCCCATAATCAATCCTGCAAAACCAGCACTTCTGCCTACCTCACAATTATACTGTAAAAGCCTTCGCCATAAAATACCCTTGCAATACATAGATAAAAAAATTTTCAACACCCTTCCGATCCATCAAAGCAAAATAGGAAGCCCAGCAAAGAGCCTCCTATTTCCAAACAATCACGAAAACATCTTAAATTTTTCCTCTCAGGTCATGATCCGTCATGGCGCACACGGTAGAATCCGACCAGACATTTTCGGCAGTTTCTATCATATCTATAATTGTATAGATTGGCAGAATAATGCCCATGATTCCCAGCGGCACCCCCAGAGAAGACATCAGGGAAAGGGTGAGAAAATAACAGCCCATAGGCACCCCTGCATTGCCGATTGCCGCCAGCACAGCCACAAACAGCCAGGTAATCATCGTCCCCATGGTCAGCTCAATACCCGCATTCTGCATCACAAACAGCGAAGTGACCAGAATAAAGGCCGCACAGCCATTCATATTGATAGTGGTGCAAATTGGCAGCACAAAGCGGGATACCTTGGTATTGACCTTGAGATTGTTCTCGGCAGAAGCCAGTGTTACCGGCAGAGTACCGGCAGAACTCTTGGTAAAGAGAGCCACGGCAATAGCCGGGGACATCTGGCGAAAAACGTGCAGCGGATTCAGCCCCCGCGCCAGCAGGAACAGCGGCAGAACGATAAAAAACTGCACCGCATTGCCACCCAGTACCACAGCTACGTACTTGCCCAGGGAGCCCACAATCACACCTGCCTCAATCTGGGCAGACAGCTGGGCCGCAAAGGCCAGAATCCCCAGAGGAAGTACATAGAGGATGCCGCGTATCATGGTAAACAAAAGCTCCTGCAATCCCTTGATGCCCTTCAGAAGCACCGTGCGGTTCTCCGTTTCCGGCATAAAGGCAAGCCCCAGGCCGGCAAAGGCCGCAATCAGAAGCACTGAAAGCACATTACCCGCCAAAAACGGCTGCAGCATATTGTTTGGAATAACAGAAAGAAAATGCTCATAGTAGGACAGCTTTTCCAGCTTCTGCGGCACATCGGCAGCTCCGGCACCAACAATTTCGATCGGCAGATTGCCGGGAGCAATCAAATTGTACATAACCAGTCCCACCAGCGCCGCTGAAAATGTAGTCAGCAGGGTGTAGGTAACAGCATGTGCAAAAATCCTGCCTGTTTCCTTCTTGCTACCCAGATCTGCCAGTGTCGTGATTACTGCCAGCGCAATAGTCGGCACGGCGATAAACTGAAACAGCCTTGTAAACACAGTGGCAATAAAATCAAACAGCCCGTTCAGTGTTTCAATATGCAGCCACCCCAGTACGCCGCCTGCTATCAGGGCGCCAAACCAAAGAAATAGCTGCTTTTTCTGGGCTGCAGCATCATTTCTGGCCATGGCCTCCCTGGCAGTTGCCGCCACAGAAGTCCTTTTATTATTCTCAGACATACCAAAACCTTCTTTCAATTGAATATGTTAATAACATATATTAAAACTATGCTTTTATACTTTATCATACTCCGAGCCTTCTGTCAATCATACAAAAGACATTAATCGCGGCAGCGCACAACAAACTCCCTAAAAAGCTAAAATGGTGGCACAGTCCCGCTGTGCCACCAAAGCTTTCGTGATTCAATTAGGCGATTCCCGTCACCATATAGAAAATTACACACAGGAACGGCACCAAAAACTTCATTCCCATCAGAATGGCAATATCTCCATAGGAGTCCTTGTGGCTCAAGCCGCAAATGGCCAGCATCGTAACCAGCGCGCCGCAATGAGGCACCGGATCTATGCCGATAGAAGAAATCGCCACAATGCGATGCAGCACCTCCAGAGGAATCCCGGCCTGTGCCGCCATAGCCGCCCACTGGTCCCCCAGCATGGACAGGGCGATGGTCAGGCCGCCGGAGGCAGAACCGGTAAAGCCGCACATTACATTGGTAGTCAGTACCGCAGAAAACAGCGGG
Organism: uncultured Veillonellaceae bacterium; assembly: GCA_945949525.1. Taxonomy (GTDB): domain Bacteria; phylum Bacillota; class Negativicutes; order Selenomonadales; family Selenomonadaceae; genus Anaerovibrio. Next base: position 34,308 of record CAMFES010000009.1, on the reverse strand, counting down.
CCGCCGCCAAAATCAAGATTCAGCAGCAAATCCTTGATGACCACAAAGCCGCCCAGGCTCACAACCACACAGCCAAAGGCATAACCGGAGGCCACATTCAGCACGGCACTGCAGGAAGAAATAGCGGAGCCGTTGATGGTTGACATCATGCCATCAGTGATGCGCAGATGCCTGCGGGCGATAATGGCCGCCACAATACTGCTCAAAATCAATGAAATGGTGATGGACCAGCCGGCGGAAATCTTGGCTACAGAATGAGCCAGCAGGCTGATTTTCAGAGGAGCCAACGACTCAAGAGCATCCTGGTCCCAATGAAAGGCCCAATCCCAGTTGAAGGGATTGGACAGGAAAACGTTCAACCCGATAACCATAATCAACGGAATAACAGAAACCTTCCAGTTTGGATTGGGAATCTTGTGCCTGCGCTGGCTGAACTCAATGTGACGACCATACCCTTCACCGGCTGCCTTCAGCCGCTTGGCACGGAAGGAAATCCAGCCCCAGCCCATCAGCAGGAACACAACGGTGGCAAAAATACCTATGCCCATGCCGGACCAGGTAGATGTACCGAAATAAGAAGAAGGAATAATATTCTGAATCTGCGGCGTCCCCGGCATAGCAACCATGGCGAAGGAAAAAATACCCATCCACAGCGCGGCAGGCAGAAGGCGCTTCGGAATATCCGCCTTCTTGAATACCACCGCACCGAAAGGATACATTACAAACGCAACAACGAACACGCTGAGGCCGCCGTAGGTCAGGGCACCACAGCCCAGAAGCACCGCCAGCACAGCTCTCTTTTCTCCCAGCAGCTCAATAATCTTGCCGGCTACGGAAGCAGCCATGCCGCCCTTTTCCATCAGGCGTGCAAAAACTGCGCCAAACAAAAAAATCGGATAATAATTTTTCAGATATTCAGCCGCCTTTGTCATGTACAGCTCACTGAATACAGGCAGTGAGGCATGCTCGCTGCCCAGTGCGGCAACCACCGCAAACACTGGTGCAATCAGAATAATAGATGCCCCCCGGTACGCCATTACCATCAAACCGATCAGGGCAACAAAAATTATTGCTGTGTCCATTAAATCTTACTCCTCCTATAATCACACTACACACATCCAGCTGGCAGGCAATCCCCAAAAGCTGCCAGCTTATATATTAATATCAGCATGCCAAATAATTGTCAAGCACCTAATTAGCACTTGTTAACAATAATAGCAAATGATATATTTCCTTTATCATTATCATCGCGTTATAACCTCTAGTTATAGCCTTATGCGTTATTTATCTTGTGATTTAAAATATTTATGGAGCTGTAAAATAAATGGGCCCCGGAAACTTGCTCCGAGGCCCTGTCGCCAGAGTGCAGTCCACTGCACCCGCAACCATGAATGAAATGTATGAGCAATGCTTTCTTTGCAGCGCTGAAACCACAAAGAAAAACCTTTCGTCAAAGCCATTACCGCCAATGAGGAAAGGTCCTTGCACTGCATTATGGCACACAAACAATATCAGTTGCCCAAAATTGTACAACAAATACATCGCCAACATGCCACAAAAAAATCCTGACCAAAAGCCAGGATTTATGCACACAGTTGTAAAAAAATCCCCTTCCCATCACTCGCAGGTCTAACGGTGATTGCTAAACAGGCAGTTCTCCTGGCTCCAGATCATCGCTCAACCACGCCTTCCCAGATTGCTCCAGTGACATAAAATGTGGTTTTGCTCCCTGCTACAGTGGCGGGACCGCGCCGGCCTCAAACCGGCTTCTCTTGTTAGGCCTATGCACAAGGCATATAGGCACCTGTTCCAATCCATATTCAGTTCTATAGGTTCAACAAATTCAACTTACGGCTCTATATTAGCACTGAATGAAAAAAGTGTCAACCCTGGATTTGAAATATTTTGTATACACCTTCAGGCATGAAGACCATGCATAGCTGCCCGGCTCTTGATGGCTCGTTCCCTGTTCAATCGTTCAATGGAAAACCGCTGAAACCTCCCCATTGAGAAAAAATAACCGCAAAATCCCAGCACAGCAATAAATGCGGCAAATATGTACAAGGCCGAAAAGCCGAAAAGAGGAACTACACTGCCAAGACAGTATGGACCAACCCCCGTTCCCATATCCAGCAGCATAAAATAGGTTGAGGTAGCCACCCCTACCTTACGGGATAAGGAGCAATGCAGGGCCAGGGCATGACATGCAGCTGTAATACTGCCATAACCTATTCCAAGAAAGACACCACCTGCCAGCAGCACGTAATCGTTAACAGCAAAGGCTACAGTCAGCATGGAAATTATCAGCATCATCATAGCCGGATAAATCACTACATTGCCGCCTCTGTTATCCAGGAGCCAGCCAATCAACGGACGGCTAAGAATGGATGCCGCTGCAAAGCACAAAAAGAAAAATCTGCCACCAAAATCAGCCATACCATTAGCGGATGCATATTCTCCCAAATAGCTGAGGACAGTTGAATAGCAGACACCACCTACCAAGGCTATCAATGAAATAGCCACTGACTTTTTTGCAATAAAGTCGCATAATGAAAATCCCTGAAAATCTGCCAGATCCTTTTTCGTCAAAGCCCTTTCCGGCACCTTTACCAACAAGGATAATCCAAAAATAACTATCGTCATAGCGGTACAAACCATAAGGCTGGCGTTAAAGTTGCCTGCATTGATAAAGCCCAATGCCACAAACGGCCCAACAGCCGATGCCATCGTTACACCAAGCGTATAATATCCGATGCCACTGCCCATCCGTTTCAAAGGAATCAGGGAAGCCGCAATAATGCTGGCAGCCGTAGATGTTGCGCCAAAGGCCATCCCCTGCAAAAAACGCACCAGCATAAAGGATGCAAAACCCGAACAAAATCCATACATCAGCATCAGCAAAAAATACACCGCTGTACCGCACAAAAACATTCTGCGTCGCCCTACCAAATCTATATATCTGCCTGCCGGAAGGCGCATCACCAAGGAACCCAAAACAAAAATTCCAGATGCCAGACCTGCCATGCTAATGGATACATGCCATGTGCTGATAGAATAACTGGTAGACCAAAGCATCAGCTGATAATGGACAACATATACCAGAAAATTGACTATAATATCAAGAATATAGCCTGCTGTCCATAGCTTTTCTCCTGTCAACTCCCTGTTGGGTTCCTCACTGCTGTCAACATCATACAAAACATGCTCCTGCCCATTGACGGACATGCCCGACATATTATCTGCCCTGTCATGACATGTCACTTCTCTCCTTCGATACAGGCCTGTTATACCCTGACGCATGAGAATATCCTCCACATCACTCTCCGAAATATTCATTTCCTTGGATAATTCACTTGCAAAACCAATGTCATTATAACGCATAGCTAACGCTCTCCTTTCGCATAAGAAGATAATCCCGTAGCTACAATTTGTCCAATATGTAAAAGTCATGTATCATCATACATGATGTGCATAAATCAATCCGCCTCATCGCCTTCCCCAGCAGTAAATCTTCGGACTGCACTACTCATGCTTGTGATTATTATTACATTCATGCATGACAAACCATAAAAATTTTGCATAAAATTCCATTGTTTTTTTAGCTATGCCTGCGTATAATCTTCTACTGAAACAGCCCTGTACTGTTCTAAAAAAAATAACCACCATTTTTTGCAAAGGAGATTTATACATGGAACTGCATCAGCTTGAATATTTTTGCACACTTGCCCGCATCAAACATTTTACAAATGCCTCAAAGGCAATTGCCGTTTCCCAGCCTGCTCTCAGTCGTTCCATCGCCAAGCTTGAAACAGAATTGGGCGTACAGCTCTTTGACCGCAGTGAGAAACAGCTGGAACTTACCGCCGAAGGCAGGAAATTTCTGACCTATGTCGAAAAAGGACTACGCCAGCTGGAGCTTGGTCGAAGCCTTATTTCTACCGATTCCCCGGAAAAAGGCAGTATCCGCCTTTCCTTCATCCAGTCCCTTGGCAGCTATTTCGTACCACAGCTGCTGTGCGCCTTTCGTGAACAATATCCACATATTTCCATTTCGCTCAAACAAGATACCCCGGCCAGCCTCGGGCAAAGCCTGCAGGAGGGCAAGGTAGATCTCTGCCTATGCTCTGCCATGATTTCAGCAGAACATGTCGGCTGGATATATCTTTGCTCCGAAGAACTCTATCTGACCGTGCCAAAAAATCATCCCTTCGCTGCCAAAAGTCAGATAAATCTCCAAGAAACAGCCTCGGAACCATTCATCGTGCTGGAATCCACATTTACACTGCGGCTACTTTCCGATCAGTTTTTTGAGCTGGCAGGCATATCACCTGACATCGTTTTTGAAGGAGCCGATATCTTCTCAGTAGCCGGACTGGTAAAAGCAGGACTTGGTATCGCCCTGCTGCCAAAAATCCCCGCCCTGCTTTCACCAGATATCACCTTCCTGCCTATTTCCTTCCCAGTGTGTCAACGCGCCATTGGCATAGCTTGGAATACCACTACTCCCCTGACCCCTTCTGCGGCCATCTTCCAGCGCTTCATTCTCAACAGGTATACAGCAGCTGACTAAGCAAGTATAAATAAAAATTATAGTGAATATATCTTAAAACATATAATTCTCCGGATTACCTTGATATTAGTGATTTCTATCTGTGTAACTTTTGCTAACTATAAATATTATTAATTATTTCTTGTAGTTATAATTTGTAAATTGTATATATATTTTTTATAGATATATTGATTTTATTTATCTTTGTGGGTATAATCTTTCTTAGAATTACTTTAAGTTATCGTTAGGATGATAGAATATCTTAGGGGGAATATTTTATGTTCAAGAGAATCCTCATAGCCAATCGCGGTGAAATTGCCGTGCGCATTATTCGTGCCTGTCAGGAAATGGATATAGAAACTGTCGCAGTCTACTCTGATGCTGATGCCAACGCTATGCATGTGCAGCTGGCAGACCTGGCATGCCACATTGGCGCATCCGATGCCAGCGAAAGCTATCTGAATATGAAGGCCATAATAAATGCCGCCATAGAAACAGGCGCAGATGCCATACATCCAGGTTATGGTTTTCTCTCAGAGAATGCTGATTTTGCCGAAATGGTGGCAAAGGCAGGCCTTGCATGGATTGGACCTCTTGCTGTCACCATTCGTCAGGTAGGTGACAAGGATGTGGCTAGAGCGGCCATGGAGCCATCCGGCATCCCTATGGCGAAGGGCAGCGAGCCTCTGACCAGTAATGAGATGGCGCTGGATGCGGCAAAGGACGTTGGCTATCCGGTCATCCTGAAACCGGTATCCGGCGGCGGTGGAAAAAGTATGTTTGTCGCCCATAACGCTGCCGAGCTGAAGGAAATCCTGCAAATCGTAGATATCGAAAAGGTAAAATTTTATTTTGAGCATTACATAGAACGTTCCCGTCATATCGAAGTACAGATTGTGGCCGACAATTATGGCTCCATCATTCATCTTGGAGAACGTGAATGCTCTATTCAGCGTCGCAACCAAAAGCTGCTGGAGGAATCTCCATCCATCGCCTTGACAGATGCCATGCGGCAGGAAGTGGGACTTTTAGCGGTAAAGGCTGCAAAAAGCGTCCACTATACCAACATCGGTACAGTAGAATTTCTGCTGGATTTATCAAATAATCAGTTCTACTTCATGGAAATCAACCCCCGCGTGCAGGTGGAGCATGGCATTACCGAAGCCGTAACCAATATTGATTTGGTACGCACACAGATACGAATAGCTGCCGGTGAACCGCTGGAGATAGTTCAGAAGAATATCCGCACTCATGGTCATGCCATCGAATGCCGCATCAATGCAGAGGATCCTGAAAATAACTTTATGCCTTCCCCTGGAAGAATTACAAAATGGCACGAACCAGGCGGTCCCGGCATACGCTTTGACAGCGGCTTTACGGCAGAGCTTTCCATCGAGCCATATTATGACTCCCTAATCGCCAAGGTCATAGCCATCGGACGAACCCGCGGCGATGCCATCAAAATAATGAAACGTGCCCTCAAGGAATTTCATGTAGAAGGGGTAAAAACCACCATCCCCCTGCACCAGCGCATTCTTGAGGATGATTTTTTCTGCACTGGCAACATTGACACGCAGTTTGTCCAAAAGCGCCTGCAGGCGTATGAACATATACCCGCAAAATGCTCCCTTAGGGAGTTAAAAGCCTTTGCTGATAAGGCAACGGCAAATATTTACGAATAATCCCCCAAATGTAAAAAACGGCAGTGCCTTAAAGGTACTGCCGTTTTGATTCAATTAATAAAAAAAATTCTCTTATGTACAGATTATTTTCATACTGGCACAGATATTTTTCAGCCTGAGCCAGTATACTTAGAGCATGAAAATATTGATACGCATATATGAGAAGGAGTGATATTTTATGACACCAAAATTTTGTTATTGCGAACAATGTGGAAACATTGTGGAGATGATTCAGGACTCGGGCGCACCGCTTACCTGCTGCGGACAAAAAATGAAACAGCTTGTGCCGGGCTCCGTAGACGCCTCTTTGGAAAAGCATGTGCCTGTCTACAGGCTTATTGGCAGCATCGTAAAGGTAACGGTGGGTTCTGTCGAGCATCCTATGGTGCCGGAACACTTCATCGGCTGGATTGTCCTCAAAACCAATCACAGCATCCAGCGGAAAATTCTCAGTCCTGCCAATTCACCGGAGGCAACCTTCACCCTCAATCAGGGCGAACACATAGAGAGTATCTATGCTTACTGCAATCTGCATGGTCTCTGGAAGGCAGATATAAACTAACAGCTCTCCCGCTGCCGCCGCGCTGGCAAGCCATCTGAAGGCGGCCAAACAGCGGCGGCGGCTAATCCATATTCCCCTGTATGACTGTCCTGCACAAGTTGCGGACAGTCTTTTTTTTTGCTGTTTTTTCCACGGACTGCCCTGTGAGCCTGCAGACTGCTCCTCCCGGCAGCTTCCCTGCCGGCTCACATCCTGTCCAGCTTGACCGCCACCCTGTAGGCAGGCTCCCTTGCCTCCATAGCCGATACAATCCGCTCCGTAAGCTCCTCATCGCTCATAGGAAAGCTGTAAGGCACCTCCACATCAAACACCAGGCGGCTGCCGTGGAAGATATGCACATCGTGCATGCTCAGGCTTCCGTCTATGCCCTTCAGCTCCTCTGACAGGCTTTCCAGCAGGGCATCAAACTCAGGATTGCCCACAAGCTTCGGATCCACATGCACTATGGCATGAACCTCCAGCTCTTTCTCAATAGCATGCTCCAGGCGGCTGGCCACCGCATGGGCCTCCATCAGCGTCATAGTAGAGGTTACCTCGATATGCACGGAGGCAAAAACATTGCCCGGCCCGTAGCTGTGCGCCATCACATCATGAACCCCCAGCACACGCTTATCCATGACGGCAATCTCCATGATCCTGCCCAGGATTTCCGGGTCCGCAGGCTTTCCCAGAATGGGCTGCAGGGTTTCACTGGCCGCCCCCCAGCCGCTGTACATGATAAATATGCCTACCACAATGCCTGCAGCGCCATCCAGATTGTAGCCTGTACACCAATACATCAGAAGGCAGGCAATAACCACAGAAGTGGCAACGCAGTCGGTCATGCTGTCCATGGCTACTGCGTTAAAGGCAGGAGAGTCTGTTTTCCTGCCCAGATGCCTGTTAAATGCCCCCAGCCATACCTTGAAGGCCACTGATGCCGCCATGACGGCAATGGCAGCAGCCGAAACCTCCACTGGCTCCGGATCCAGAAGCTTTTCCACGGAGGTCTTCATCAGCTCAAAGCCCACCAGCAGGATTATCCCGGCAATGACCAGTGCCGCAATATACTCGATGCGCCCGTGTCCATAGGGATGCTCCTCATCCGCAGGCTTGGCCGACATCTTCAATCCCAGCATGGTTACAACAGAGCTTCCTGCATCTGAAAGGTTGTTGATTCCATCGCCGATAATCCCCACGGAGCCACTGACGAAGCCCGTCACCAGCTTCATGGTGCAGAGCAGCAGATTTACGCATATCCCCACACCGCCGCTCAAAAGGCCATACTCCTTACGCACATCGGAATTGTTTACATTATCAAAATCCTTAACAAATTTCCGTATCAAAAATTCCGTCATAAAAACACTTCTTTAAAGCCTTAGATTTCCTGCAGAAACGCCTTGTAGCCCTTGTAGGCCTCATATACATCCACCTTGCTGACAGCCTCCCAGGGTGCATGCATGCTAAGCACCGGCACGCCGCTGTCAATTACATTCATGCCGTAGAGGGACATGATATAGGCGATGGTGCCGCCGCCGCCCAGGTCAACCCTGCCCAGCTCAGCAGTCTGGAAGCTGACCTTGTGCTGATCCAGCACGCCACGGAGCCTGCCAAGATATTCCGCACTGGCATCGTTGGAGCCGGACTTTCCCCTAGAGCCGGTGAACTTCATCAGCACCATGCCCTTGCCCAGATAAGCGCAGTTTTTCTTGTCGTAGGCACTGGCATAAAGGCTGTCAAAGGCGGAGCTGACATCTGAGGACAGCATGTAGGAGTTTGCCAGACAGCGGCGGGTGGAAAGGCCGCTGTAGCCCCCCAGGGCATGAAGAATTTCTGCCACCGCATTTTCAAAAAACCGTGACTGCATGCCGCTGGCACCTACGCTGCCGATTTCCTCCTTGTCCACCAGCAGGCAGCAGGAGGTACGCTCCACCTTGTCCACCTCCAGCATGGCAGCCAGAGATGTATAGGCACATACCCGGTCATCATGGCCGTAGGCCAGCACCATGCTGCGGTCAATGCCCAGATCCCTTGCCCTGCCGGCAGGCACCATGGTCAGCTCAGCGGACACGAAATCGTCCTCCTCTATGCCGTACTGCGCCTTCAAAAGCTCCAGAATGCCAGCCTTGACCGCATCCTTTTCCTTGCCCTCCAGCGGATGGCTGCCGATGAGGACATCCAGATCCTCACCCTCCACTACCACAGTGGCCTTCTTTTCCATCTGCTTCTGGGAAAGGTGGATAAGAAGATCGGTTACGCAGAAAACAGGGTCATCCTCCTTTTCGCCGATAACCACCTTCACCACGCTGCCATCCTTCTTCACCACTACCCCATGCAGGGCCAGAGGCAGGGTAACCCACTGATACTTCTTGATGCCCCCGTAGTAGTGGGTATCAAAATAGGCCATGCCCCCATCCTCGTAAAGGGGCCTCTGCTTCAGGTCAAGGCGGCAGGTATCAATATGGGCACCCAGAATTGCCATGCCCTTTTCCATGGACATGGTACCGATGTTGAACATGGCAACTGCTTTCTTCATGCAGACGGCATATACCTTGTCCCCCGGCTTCAGGCCTTCGCCTCCCTCAATAATCTCCTGCAAATCGCGATAGCCCTTTTCCCTTGCCTGACGGACAATTTCCTCCGTACTTTCCCGCTCCGTCTTGCAGCTGCTGAGAAAAGCCTTGTAGCTTTCATTCAGGCTGGCAAGGGCCTCCTTCTCCTCATCGCTGTAGCTGTTCCAGACAGCCAGCTCCTTCTTTTCGCTATTTTCCTTTTTTTCCTCTGACATATCCAATACCTCTATCATCTGTACTAATCTCGGCATCAGTGCATACCTGCCTCATTGATGCCCGTTAACTCATGCTTATTTCATCTTTTCCAGTATGCGCAGAAAATCATCCCGGCATACAGCCTGGTTAAAGAGGCACCTCAGCTCCGCACTGCCCTTGATGCCCTTGGTATACCAGGTGGCATGCTTGCGCATCTCCCTTGGTCCTATGTAGTCCCCCTTGAATTTCAACAGCATATCCAGATGGCGGATGATGACTTCCTTTCTCTCCTCCATGGTTGGTCCCGGCAATACAGTGCCTGTCCTCAAATATTCGGTAAGCTGGCGGAATATCCAGGGATTGCCCTGGGCCGCCCTGCCCACCATGACAGCCTCACAGCCCGTCACCTGGCGGATTTTCGCCAAATCCTGCACATTACGCACATCGCCGTTGGCTATCACCGGAATCTGCAGGCTCTCACGCACACGGCCGATGATTGCCCAGTCGGCCTGATCCCGGTAAAACTGCTCCCGCGTCCTGCCGTGGATGGCAATAGCGGCCACACCGGCCTCCTGGGCCAGCTGCGCCATTTCCATGATGTTGATGCTCTTGTCATCCCAGCCAATGCGCATCTTGACCGTTACCGGCATATCCACGGCCCCCACCAGCGCCTTTAGCACCCTGTAGGCGTTCTCCGGATTTTTCAGCATGGCGGAGCCCTCGTGGTTCTTTACAACCTTGGGAGCCGGGCAGCCCATATTAAAATCAAGAATATCCGCACAGCCCAAAGAGGCCACATACTCCGCCGCCCGCGCCACGCTGTCAGCCTCTGCACCAAAAAGCTGCATGGCCATAGGACGCTCCTCCTGCTCCGTCTTCAGCATATTCAGGGTATGCTCGTTGCGATAATTAATACCCTTGTCGCTGACCATCTCCGAATACACCAGGGGACAGCCCATCTCCCGCGCCAGAATCCTGTAGGGGGTATCCGTAACTCCCGCCATAGGAGCCAAAAAAACAGGATATTCAAACTCAAAATTACCTATCCGCATCAGTGGTTCCTTTCATACAAGGCCCGCAGCCCCGTCAGCGTCAGGAAATAGTCTATCCTGTCAATAGTCGTCGACTCCTTGGCAATCATCTTGGCAAAGCCGCCTGTGGCAACAACCTCCATCTCCTTGCCATACTCCTTTTTGATGCGGTGAACTATGGCGTCAATATGTCCGGCAAAGCCAAAAATCAGACCTGCCTGCATACCATTGATGGTGTTGCGGCAGATGATGTTCTTTGGCGTTACCAGCTCGATGCGGGGCAGCTTGGCAGCACGCTGAAACAGACCCTCGGCAGCCGTGCCCAGCCCCGGGGAAATAACGCCTCCCAAAAAGTCCCCATTGGTGTCCACCACATCAAAGGTGGTAGCTGTACCAATATCAATGACAATCAGCGGGCCGCCATACTGCTCGTATGCTCCTACTACATTCACAATGCGGTCAGCGCCAATCTCCCTCGGGTTTTCATATTTCAGCTTGATGCCGGTCCTGATGCCAGGCCCCACCACCAGAGGCTTCAGATGAAAATAGCGCTCACACATTTTTTCCATTGGAATAACCAGCGGCGGCACAACGGAAGAAATAATCACCGCATCAATATCGGACATGCCAAAATTATGATGCCGAAAAATGCCTTCCAGCAAAAGACCATACTCATCACTGGTTTTCTGGCGGTCGGTAGAAATACGCCAATGGTGCTGCAGCTTTTTGCCAATGTAGGTCCCCATGACAATATTGCTGTTGCCAATATCTATTACTAAGAGCATAAAATCCCCCAAATCATCTTGCTTTTATCGCAAGGGACTGCCTCAGGACACAAAGTCCCCCTGCAGTCCCGGCTATATACTAATTTTTCGGCCTGATTGACACATCTCCTGCCAGTACGCGCCTTATGCCGCCATCTGTTTCCACCAGCAGGGCGCCGTCGGCATCAATATCCTTCGCAGTGCCGGTAAAGCTCTCCTGCATGCCCAGCACATTGATTTCCTGTCCCAGAGTAATGGAATACTGCCGCCACTGCTCCAGGAGCCCGGCAAAGCCATTCCTCAGCACATCCACATACAGCTCCTCCATGTGCTGCAGAACCCCCTGCAGGAAAGCCACACGGTCTACATCATGCCCCAGCATATCCGACATGGAGCCCGCCTTGTCCCGAAGCTCCTCCGGAAAGCTGGCCAGCGGAATATTCACATTGATGCCCGTGCCGATGACCACGTAATTTATTCTGTCCATCTCGGCACTCATCTCCGTGAGAATGCCTGTCAGCTTCCTGCCCCGGCAATATATGTCGTTTGGCCATTTGATACCGGCCTCCAGCCCCTGCTCCCGCATGGCCCTGGCCACGGCCACTGCCGCCAGCAGCGTACACTTCGGTGCCTCCTGAGGGAGAAAATCAGGCCGCAGAATCACAGAAAACCACACGCCGCCGCGGGGACAGAAAAAGCTCCGCTCCAGGCGTCCCTTGCCGGTACTCTGCATCTCGCTTACAATCACCGTGCCCTCGTCAGCACCTGCCGCCGCGGCTTTTTTACCCTCGTCATTGGTGGAGGGAATATCATCAAAGCTGATGACAGTCTGCCCCAGGAGCCTGGTATGCAGGTTGTGGGTTATCAGCTCCGGCAGCAGCCTGTCAGGCGTTCCCGTCAGGCAGTAACCACTCCGTGCCCTGCTTTCAATATGATAGCCTGCCGCCTTCAGCTCATTGATATGCTTCCAGACAGCCGTCCTGGACACTCCCAGACGGTTGGCTATTTCCTCCCCGGAGATACAGCCGTCCTGCCGTGAACGCAGGAGTTCAAGAATTTTGGAACGCATCACGCGCCTCCTCTGCAATACAATTATCTCACAATTGATAGTCCGTACCAGGTTCTACAGCTTGTATTCAATGGTACCGATAACATCGCCACGGTGATTCTTCAGCACCGGCGGATACTTGGCCAGAAGCTGGTCATACTCGTCCTTCGTAAGAATGTCCATATACTTCAGCACCGCCATGACAGCAGGATTTACAGCGCCATAGTCGCCGTCCTCCACCTTGAAGGCAATACCCATGTCCTCGTCCCTTACAGCCATGCAGTACACGGCATCAGCACCAATCTTGGCAATTACCCTTCCCCCGGTAATCTGAGAGATGGCCGTATCAATGCGGCCGGTACCTGCCAGGGCGTCAGGATGGGCAGCCATGGCATCGCGGATAGTCCTTGCCGCAGCCTCATACTCGCCCCATTCACCCTTGTCCGGGCTGCCCAGGCGGGCATAAGCCCTGGCCATGTGGTCAAGCGGCAGGTAGAATACCGGCACGCCGCAGCCATCAATGCCGATTTCCAGCTTGTCCTCCGGCATGCAGGAGGCCATTGCCACATGCTGGAAAATCACCTTCTGGGCCGGATGGTCCGGCTTGATATAATCCTCCACAGGCAACCCCATCATCTGGCACAGGGCAAGAATCTGGGAATGCTTGCCGGAGCAGGCATTATGCACAGCCTGGGGACGCTCCCCCTTCTTAATCAGCTCCACATTGGCCTTGCCGCTCATGGGGCGGGCAGCGCCGCAGTTCAGCACATCGGTAGTCAGCCCCAGCTTGGCCAGAATCCCCTGCACCAGCTCCACATGGAAAGGTTCGCCGCTGTGGGAAGACACCAGAAAGGCCAGCTCCCTGTCTGTGAGGCCGTATTTCTCAAGGCCGCCGTTCTTCACAAAGGCCAGGGCCTGAAAAGGCTTGGCGGCACTGCGCCAGAACATAGGCAGCCTGCCGTTGCCTGCCTCCTTCAACATCTCCCCCTTGCAGTTGACGGCTACCACATCTGCACGATGAATGTTCTCCACATGACCTGCCCTGGTATACTCCAGAATAATCTCGCTCATAACTATACCCCTCTCCTTTGAAAACCTAAAAAAGCGGCATGGATAAAACCAATGCCGCCTTTTTATCTCACAACCATCTTGATAGGATGGCATTAAATTCTACTCGTTTGAAATTTTATTCTTTCATTGACGTATTCAGATTAGGCTCCGGATTGGTGACATCCACAGGCACCGGTTCCTTTTCCCTTGCCTTTTCCCGTACGGCCGCCGGAGCTTCCTCATCGAGAGGCATCAGCAGGGGAGTGGCGGTGTTGTCCTCATCCTCGTCGGCCTTGTCGCCGTCATCATTGGATTCCTTCTCCGTCACGTTGCCAAAACCAACAATATCCTTCAGCTCGTCTGCCTCCAGGGTTTCCTTCTCAATCAGGGCCTCTGCGATGGCATGAAGCTTGTCGATATTATCCGACAGTATGATGCGGCACTCCTCATAAGCAGAGGTAATCAGCTTGTAAACCTCCCGGTCGATATCAGAAGCTATCTCCTCGGAATAGTTGCGCTGATTGTTTAAATCCCTGCCCAAAAATACCTGATGGTCACTGCTTTCACCAAAGGCAATAGGCCCCAGGTGCTTGCTCATGCCGTATTCCATAATCATGCTGCGAGCCATCTGGGTAGCCCGCTGAATATCATTCTGGGCGCCGGTGCTGATTTCCTTCAGCACAACCTCCTCCGCCACGCGGCCTGCCAAAAGGGTCTTCAGCTTGTCCAGCAGCTCGCTGCGGGTGGCATAGGAGCGATCCTCCTTCGGCAGCATCAGGGTATAGCCCCCTGCCCTGCCGCGAGGAATAATCGTTACCTTGTGTACAGGATCTGCATTCGGCAGCAGCATCCCCACCAGAGTATGTCCTCCCTCATGATAAGCCGTCAGGCGCTTTTCCTTGTCGCTCATGACCTTGGATTTGCGCTCCGGCCCGGCAATAACACGCTCGATGGAGTCCTCCAGCTCTGACATAAAAATACTCTTCTTGTTGCGCCGTGCTGCCAGAAGCGCAGCCTCGTTCACCAGATTGCTCAGGTCCGCACCGGTAAAGCCGGGAGTACGGCGGGCCAGTACATCCAGGTCCACATCCTTGGCAATAGGCTTACCCTTGATATGCACCTTCAGAATAGCCAGGCGTCCCTTCACGTCAGGCTTGTCCACCACAATCTGCCTGTCAAAACGTCCCGGACGCAAAAGCGCCGGGTCAAGTATATCCGGGCGATTGGTAGCCGCAATGATGATGATACCCTCATTGGCGGCAAAGCCGTCCATCTCCACCAGCATCTGGTTCAGGGTCTGCTCACGCTCATCATGGCCGCCGCCAAGACCTGCACCACGCTGGCGTCCCACCGCATCAATCTCATCAATAAACACGATACAAGGAGCATGCTTCTTCGCCTGGTCAAACAAATCACGGACACGGGAAGCACCCACGCCCACAAACATTTCTACGAAATCAGAGCCGCTGATGGAAAAGAACGGCACACCGGCCTCACCGGCAACTGCCTTGGCAAGCAAGGTCTTACCTGTACCCGGAGGGCCGAAAAGCAGTACGCCCTTCGGAATCTTTGCCCCCAGCTCGTTGAACTTCTTCGGCTGCTTCAGGAACTCCACAACCTCCTGCAGCTCCTGCTTTGCCTCATCCGCACCGGCCACATCGGAAAAATGTACCTTTACCTTGTCACCGCCGCTCATCTTGGCACGGCTGCGGCCAAAGGACATGACCTTGCCGCCGCCCCCCTGGGTCTGATTCATAAAGAAGAACCACATGCCTGCCAGCAAAAGTATAGGCAGCAGGGACGAGAAAAGCGCCGACCACCAAGGTGGCTCCGGCGGATTTTCCGCCTTTACTGTAACATTTTTCGCCTGCAGCTTATCTACAAGATTTTCCTCCTGATACGGAAAGCCCGGCATAACAGCCTTGAACTCCGTGCCATCAGAAAGGGTTCCCTTGACCACATTCTCAGTCAGTACGACCTTGGACACCTCGCCGCTGTCAACCTGTGCCATAAAATCAGTGTAATTCATTTCCTGAGTTTTTGGCTGCTGTTGCTGGGAAAAATAATCTATAGCAGATATAGCAACAAATATAATGAGCAGGTAAAATGCTACATTTTTCATGAATTTATCCAATTCCAATCCTCCTTCCGCAAGAGCCTGCCACGTATCCAAAAGCCATGGAGCCCTCACAGAGAATAATTATAGCATTAATTATTACTTTCCACAACGTTATAGCATCAAGAATAAATTTCCCGCTTCAAAACGCCAATCACCGGCAGGTTGCGGTATTTTTCCGCATAATCCAGCCCATAGCCTACCAGAAATTCATCCGGCACCTCAAACCCGCAGTAATCAATCTGCACATCCACCTGTCGGCGGGACGGCTTGCTCAAAAGGGCACAAAGCCTGATGCTGGCAGGCTCCCGCTTCTTCAGCTCCGCCATTAGCTGGCTCATGGTGACGCCGGAATCAATGATATCCTCTACCAAAAGCACATGCCTGCCCCTGATATCAACGCTCAGATCCTTCTTGATATTTACCCTGCCGCTGGTTTCCGTGCCGTTTCCGTAGCTGGAAGCCACCATAAAATCAATATTCAGCGGCACATTTATCTGGCGCACCAAATCGGCAAAAAACATTACCGACCCCTTCAAAATACCTACCACCAGCACATCCTTGCCTTCATAATCCCTTGTCAGCTCTTGTCCCATCTCGCGGCATTTGGCAGCCAGTGCTGCCTCGTCAAACATAACGCTTGCCAAATCATTTAACATTTTGTCTACTCCTTTATCCCTCATTATTCATGTGAAAAATAAAAAAATTTTTCGTCTGTTCATCTGACGCCGCCTCATCAAAGCGCCGGACACCCGGAATCCACAAAATACGCTCTTCCTCACCGCTGCCGCAGGTCACCAGCCATAACCGGTCACGCTGCAGCCTTGGTATGCGGCTGTCAATCAGGAAATCCTTTAGCTTTTTGTGTCCGCTGCCTACATTGACGCGGTCGCCCTTCCTTCTGTGGCGGACTGTCAGAGGCTGATTACACTTGTTCCAATCGCCGTAAACAACCCACCTGCCGATGCCTCTGCCTTCGTCAGCACCTGCAGACCGGCACAGCCTGTTCAGCTGCGCTGCTGAGGCTGCCAGCTCTGCCACGATGCTGCCTCCATCCGGCAGACGGGTAATCCCCGGCACCTGCAGCGGTATTTTCTCAATCTCCCCCACGCTATCCATTTTACCATTATTTTCTGAAAATGGAATGGTCTTTTTTATTATATACAAAAAATCATAGGAAATTCCCGCCCGCAGGCCGAAGGAAAGCTGCAATTCCGCTCCCGTCCTGCCATTTTTTGCCAGCTGCAGCACGGACTGCACCTGCACGTACGAAAGCTGGCTGCCGGAAGCCTGCCAGGCGGCCTGCTGGACCAGCCGCCTCTGCATGGCAAGAGGCTGGCGCAAAAAGCCCTCAAGAGCCAAATCAAAGCCCTGAGCCCTTTCCCTTGCCAGCTCCTGCCAGCAGCTTTCCATTGAATGCTGCAGATAATCCTCATCAGCCTGCGCCAAATCCGCCAGCTGGCAAAGCGCATCTCCTATGGCCGGATTGTACTCCTCCACCAGCAGCGGCAAAAGCTTCAGCCGCAGCCTGTTTCTAAAGCAGTCCGCTTCATCATTGGTGGCATCATGCCGTGGGCACAGCTGGCGAAGCTGGCAGTAAGCCGCCAGCTCCTTCTTGCCGGCAAAAAGCAAAGGGCGTACCAAATCCCCCTGTCCTGCCCTGATGCCCCCCAGTCCCCTGACACCTGTGCCGCGAATAAGATGCATCAGGACAGTTTCTGCCTGATCGTCACGATGATGAGCCGTGGCAATCACCACATGGGCCGCGACCTCCTGCCGGACAAGCCTTGCGGCAGTCTGGCGCAGAAAATCATACCGCAGCCTCCTGGCCGCCGTTTCCAGGGATTCCCCGGACCTGGCTGCCTCCTCCGGCACACTGGCAAAATCCACGTGGCAGTCAATCCCCCTCCGCCTGCAGAATTCCCGGACAAAATCCGCATCCTCCAGGGAGGCCTGCCCCCTGATGCCATGCTCAAAGTGAGCAGCAGCAACCTGTATGCCCAGCCTGTCCTTCAGCACATCCAGAATATCCAGAAGCGCCAGGGAATCTATGCCGCCGGAACAGGCCGCCAGCACCAGCGTCCCCGCTGGCAGCGCTATATTTTCCCGCCAGTTTTTCTCAAAGCTTTTCAGTATATCCATCGCATATCACTTTTCTATCCTTTTCTGTTTTTCTCCTGCCATTGTCCGAACTACCTAAAAAGAAGCACCCCGTCAAAAGGTGCTTCCTGCTTAATATATATAATTCCTAAATTATCTCCTGCGTCCGCCGCCCCGTCCGCCGCGCTTGCTGTCAGTCTTGCGGCTGAGATCGGTAAGACGCTCATCGCTGTCCTTCAAAAATCTTGACAGCTTGTCCTCAAAGGAGGCATTAGTCCCCGCACTGCCAAAACGCTGACTGCCGCTACGACGAAAATCACCGCCTGCACCGCGAAAGCCATCACCGCGCTGGAAGCCGCTGCCGCCCTCGTGCTGCTGCCGGGCCGCAAAGCCCCTCTGCTCACGCTGCGGCTGTTCCTCAGGCTTCTTTTCCTGTGCCTGTTTCACTGAAAGCCCTATCTTCCCCTTGTCATCAATGGACAGCACCTTGACCTTGACCTTATCCTGCTCCTTCAGAAAATCCTTGACGTCCTTCACGTAGACATCGGCAACCTCCGAAATATGCACCAGTCCCACCTTGTTCTCCGGCAGGTTGATAAATGCGCCAAAATTGGTAATGCCGCTCACTACACCCTCTACAATACTTCCAACTTCAATGGACAAAACATTTCCTCCTTAAAAATTTTAACTTAATGGCATTATACCCTTCAAACAGGCAAAGTGTCAATTATTTATTATCAGCGTAAATATAAGGCATTTCATCCTTTCGCGTCATGCCCAGCTCTTCCCGTGCCAGCTTTTCAATATACGCCTCATCATAAAGCATGGCGTTCTCGTCCTTCAGCTGCTGATTTTCCGCCCTGGCGCTCTGCAGCCTGTCCTGGGCCGCCGCCATGTCGTTGCCCAGCTCTCCCAGCGTCATCTGCTGTCCCGCCAGAATCCAGCCGGAATATATAAAAATAGCCGCCAAAAGCAGGGCGAACCAGTTGAAGCCACGGCCGCTGCCCTTTCCCTTTGCATTGTTTTCCACAGTCAACGTCTCCTAACTAAACGCCATTTACTTTTCGCTCCACTGAAAATAATTAGTGGTGGCAATCCTTCGATAAAGCGAATCACATTCATTACATCTAAACCTTGCCACAGTATCCGACATATCCGCCCTGCCATCTACAATCTTCACGGCTCCCGGCTCCAAAAACTCCATATTTGCGCCGCAGCGCGGGCACTCGCAGTTTCCGTTGGCATCCCTTTTCAGCTGCGTAGGTGGCAAATCGCCTGTAGCCTTGATTTTGCGCTTCGGCTTTGGTGCAGGCGGAGGCGGCGGGGTCCTTTCCTCCTCCGGAAGCTCGAACACCTCGTACAGCCCGGAACGAAGCAGCTCCCTGTAAAAGGTGCCGCAGTCATAACAAATATACCGCGGCTTCACGTTTTCATAGTCAACCCTGCCATTCACAATCCGCACAGCTCCCCCCTCGCTATGCACCATGGCCTTGCCGCATACCGGGCAGTCATATCCCCCCTGTGCATTGGTCAGAAGTGCCGTCACCGGACTGCCAAAATTTTTCTTCCTATGCTTTTTCTCCTCGGCTTCCTTTTTGGCCTCCTCTGCCTGCTGTCTTTCCAGTGCCGCCAAATCCTCCGGCAACAGAAAAAACACATCATAATACCCGGTATTCAAAAGCTCCCGATAATACTTGCCACACTTGCGGCAAATATACTTCGGCTTCACATTATCATAGTCAACCATGCCATCCACAACACGCACCTGGCCGCCTGACAAATATTCCAATCCCTGTCCGCATTCAGGACAGGAAAATTTACCGTCATTTCCTTTTTCCAGCTTACTTACTGCCACCCTGCCTCACTCCGCCTGTTCTTTCCACACCATGGAAAAATCTTTGATACAACCCCTCTAAGACTGCAACAGTCTTGCAATTTCCCTCGTAATTTCCCGCACCGCTTCCGGCCGCATATTCCTTTCAGCCGCCAGTGCCATATCCGGCAGAGCATGCTCCTCTGCCAGAAGCTCCCTTATGACACAGGCCAGATTATCGCCTGCATGGAGCCAGACAGCCGCCCCGCAGCCGGACATATATCTGGCATTGTCTGTTTCCGGCCCCGGTATCGGCTCGTGCAGCACCATAGGCAGGCGCATGGACATGGCCTCCGTCAGCGTCAATGCCCCCGGCTTCGTCACCAATACATCCGCCGCCCCCATCAGCCGACATATCCTGTCCGTATAACCATAAACATGCACACTGTGGTGAGAACCGGCTCCAAACCGCTCCGCCTGCAGCCTCAGCTCATTGTTCCTGCCTGCAACCACCAGAAGCTGCAGCCTGTCTGGCAGCTTTTCCAGCTGCGCCAGTGCAGCCGTAATATGTCCCAGCCCCAGGCCGCCGCCCATCATCAGCACCACTGGCTCATCGACAGACAGTCCGGCCTCCCTACGGCACTCCGCCTTGTCCCATTTCCGACAAAAATCACTGCCCACAGGTATGCCCGTAACATGAATAATATCCTCACGTATACCATCGGCAATCAGCTGCTTTTTCATAAAGTCACAGCCTACAAAATACAAATCCATATTGGGACAGATCCACATGCGATGAACCGAATAATCCGTTATAACCGCCGCAGAAACAAACCGGCTGCGCCAGCTGTCACCAAGATGCGACACCGCCTCTGCCGGAAAGGGGTGCGTACACACAATCACATCAGGCCTGTACCTATTTATCAATCCCTTGATGGAGCGGGACATGGCCTGAGCCATCAAAAGCTGAATAAAGCCGCCTTTTTTCTCGCCATCGGTAAAACGGTACATAAACTCGTACAGATTGGGCACCATGGCCAGCATCTTCAGGTAGCAGCTCTTCATGAAGGCATTGACAAAGGACGTGTCCCAGCGCATGAAATCCACAATATTGATTTCCGCTCCGGAAAAATGGGCTTTTATGCCGTCGGCAATAGCACTGGCAGCCTTCTCATGGCCGGAACCAATAGATGCCGTAACCAGCAAAAAACGTTTTCCCATAGCGCACCTCTACTCTGCCATGCCCCGCCCGGACACATTCTGAACGAAAATTACAATTACTTTAAATTAAATTTTATCACATATCAAGCCAATTCATCAACTAAAAAATCCGTAAAATCAGCTATTCAGGGATGACAGAAGCACATTGTATCAGGTCAGTCCGCCGTCTATGCTCCACAGGGCGCCGTTGACAAAGCCTGCCTCCTCCGTGCAAAGGAACCTGATTACAGCCGCTACCTCCTCCGCCGAGGCAATCCTTCCCACAGGGTAGACACTGCCCATTTCCCGCAGCGCCTGCTCCCGGTCCGGATACTGTGCCAGCTGCGCCTCCGTCAGAGGGGTCAGCACATCCCCCGGACAAACCGCATTGATGCGTATGCCAAAGGGCCCCAGCTCCAGCGCCATGGCCTTGGTGAACATATTGACTGCCCCCTTGGAGGCACAGTAGGCACTGCACAGCAGATTGCCATGCACGCCTGCATCCGAGGACACATTTACTATACAGCCATGCCCCTGCTTCTTCATAAATTCCACGGCATATCTTGTCATGAAATACGTCCCCTTGAGGTTGACGGACAGCATTCTGTCAAACTCCGCCTCCTCCATGTCCTCAATGGCGCGTTCAAAATAAATCCCGGCCGAGTTTATCAGGGCGTCCAGACCGCCAAGCCGCCCTGCCGTTTCAGCCACGACACGGCGGCAATCCTCCGTTTTTGACACATCCCCCTGCACATACACGGCTCCATGCCCCAGCCCGTCAGCCGCCCTCTGCCCGCGGCCTGCATCCCTGCCCATGACAGCCACCTGCCAGCCCTCCTGTAAAAACAGCTCTGCTGCCGCCAGCCCGATTCCCGACGTACCTCCTGTAATCAAAGCTACCCTGCCCATAATCTATCCCAGCCTTTCTGCATCAAACAGTATACAGCTCATTATAGCACAAAAAGCGGTACAGCATACCCTGAGATATGCCATACCGCCGGAGGCTGACGAAACCAGCCTGCAGGCCGCTGTCAACAAAACAGATTATCTTTGTGCATAATGCTGTACAGGCCCGGTGTTTATTGTACACACTGCACAATAAACGCCTTTTGTCCTTATTTCATCTGCCGATGAATATACAGCGCCAGATGAAGCCTTAGACGCACGTCGGCATTGTCCAGGGAGCAGCCCAGCAGGTTTTCCGCCTGCCCCAGACGATATTTTACCGTGTTGCGGTGAATAAACAGCAGCTCAGCCGCCTTGAGAATGTTGCCGTTGCAGTCGAAATACGCCGTCAGGGTTTCCAGCAGGCTGCTGTAATTCTTTTCATCCTGTGCCGCAAAGGGTGACAGTACAAAGCCCGCATATTCCCTGGCGCTTATTTTATCCTCCAGCAGCAGCTCGAGGGCGTTGTCCGCATTCAGCTGGGCAGCACTGTCCACAATAGCCCTGGCCACACTTTCCTGAATATCCACCAGCGGCACATTCCAGGGAATAGCCATAATGGCAAAATCCTGCTCCATCGCCCTCGTAACAGCCTCCTTGGGCACCCTCTGTATATAATTGTCCCCCACCAGCATAATTGCACCTGCCATCTTCAGCCGCATGGCCTCCATCAGCACCTGGCCCACCTGAAAATCCTTGCGCTGGGAAACAGCACCGCTGATAATCAGCAGCTCCCCGCCATGAATCCATGGGGCAAAATCCTCCGTTTCCGGCACAAAAATCCAGCGGATGGGATTATTTAGGCCGCTTTCCCCCGTCAGATACCTTATCCTTTGCAGTACAGGCAGATTTTTCAAATCACCGCATGTCAGCATATCAATCACCTCTTTCGTGAACAACATGGAAAACACAAATATACCAGCTGCACAAATGCCGCCAATAACGCACAAAGAGGCTATACCACCGGCGTTCCTGCCAGCAATATAACCTCTTTGTTATATACGCAAAACAATATTAAGCTAGCGATTTATACAGCACAAATCCTTGACCACCTCGCTGGCTGCAATCAGGCCCGCCACCGATGGCACAAAGGACATGCTGCCCGGCACCGTATGCCTGGAGCCTGGCGGCTCCTCGGTATGTCCCTCAATCAGCATTGGCTTCAGCGGCTCCTCCCTGGAGTAGACCACCTTCAGCCTCCTGACGCCCAGCTTTTTCAGCTTCTGCCGGAGAGCCCTTGCCAGCGGGCAGACGCTGGTCTTGTAGATATCAGATACCTCCAGCATAGCCGGGTTCAGCTTGTTGCCCGCCCCCATGCTGCTGATGATGGGAATCTGCCGCCTGTCCGCCTCAAGAATCAAATCAATTTTGCTCTTTACGGTATCAATGGCGTCCACAATATAGTCAATTCTGCCCTCAAAGAACAAATCATGATTCTCCGGCAGATAAAACTCATTAATCTCCTGTATCTCCACCGCAGGATTAATGCTTCGCATGCGCTCCGCCATCACCCCGGTCTTGCGCTGCCCCACCGTGTCAAGTGTGGCATGAATCTGGCGGTTCACATTGGTGAGGCTCACCTCATCGCTGTCCACCAGCACAAAATTGCCTATACCGCACCGCACCAGCGCCTCTGCCGCGTAGGAGCCCACGCCTCCCACACCGAACACGGCCACCCTGCTGGCAGCCAGCCTTTCCATGGCTTCATTGCCCAGCAGGATTCTGGTGCGCGAAAACTGATCCAGCATACAAACTCTCCCCTGCAGCTATCCTCTATTCCTTGTCACGCCTGCCAAACATCAGCGGTGCCGGATTTTTCCTGCGCATGAACTCAGGCACATCAACATCATTCACATCCTGCCTTGGTGCAGCCTGGGAGCTTGCCCCCAGCCCGGCGCCACCTGCCTTTCGCTCAGCCGCACCGCCAAAAAGCGTACCGCGGGTCACAGGCGGCTTATCGCCATAAAGGCTCGGCTTTGGCGGCTCCTGCCCGGTAAAAGCAATGGGCTTAATCTGATTCTTCAGCTCCAGAAGCACCTTCGGATCAAAATCCGTAGCAATAATGGTTGCCCGCACCTGGTTGCCCATGCTCTCATCCACAACCAGGCCAAAAATATTGTTGACATCAGGATGGGTATTCTCGCACAGGAAAATATTCGCCTCTCGTACAGCGTCCAGCGCCAGGGAAGAATTGCCGGTAATATTGACAATGATGCCGCGGGCGCCACGGACGGAAATCTCAATCAGCGGGCTGTTGATGGCATTCTGTACCGCTTCCAGGGCGGTTCTGCCCACGCTGGTGCCCATGATGGCCTCACTGGTGCTGCCCTGGGTAAAGATCGTCTTGACATCTGCAAAATCTACATTGACTACGCCGGTTGTTTCTATCATCTCCACGATGCTGCCGATGGACTGGCGCAGCACCTCATCCACCAGAGAAAAAGTTTCTCCCACCGTAATGCGGCGGAATTCCGGCAGCTTTTCAATATTATCGTTGTTGACCACCACAAGGGCATCCATATTCTGACGCAAAAGCTCCACGCCTGCCTTGGCGGTATCCATTTTGCGGGAGCCCTCATGGGTAAACGGCAGCGTCACCATGCCTACAGTCAGAATCCCCATATCGTGGGCAATCTTGGCCACTACAGGAGCAGCTCCTGTCCCCACGCCCTTGCCCATACCGGCAGTCAGGAACACCAGATCAGAACCGGCAACGGCCTTGGCAATCTCCTCCTTGTCGGCGATAGCTGCATTCTGAGCCTTTTCTACATTGCCGCCGGTACCCCGGCCCCTGGTTGTAGCAGCTCCCACCAGAAGGCACGGAATCCCCTCGGCCTCCAGAATCTTCAGCTGACGCACATCTGTATTAATCGCCAGCAGCTGATTCTTGTCAAAGCCATCCTGAGCCAGACGGCGCAGGACATTATTGCCGCCGCCGCCTATACCTACAATTTTTATGGTAATTACCGCTCCCTTAATTCCGTTCTGCACCTCT
Organism: uncultured Veillonellaceae bacterium; assembly: GCA_945949525.1. Classification (GTDB taxonomy): domain Bacteria; phylum Bacillota; class Negativicutes; order Selenomonadales; family Selenomonadaceae; genus Anaerovibrio. The sequence continues at coordinate 9,706 of CAMFES010000009.1, read as the reverse complement.
GCCATGTTTGTGCCTCCTCTATATCATCTAAATCCATAATTCCACAAATCAAACCTTCTGCACATCCTCCGGGCTGCCTGCACCAGCCACCACGGCTCATCGTCTGTGCAGGATTACACCCGCCTGGGTAATCAGCATCCCCGCCAGCATCAGCACACAGCCGATTATTTCCACGCTGTACATTCTCTCATCAAGAATCAGCCAGCCGGCCAGTGCGCCAAACACCGACTCAAGGCTCATAATCACAGCTGCCGGTGCCGGTTCCGCCGTCCTCTGCCCCATAATCTGCAGAGTAAATGCCGCACCTGATGACAGGACTGCCGCATAGAGTATCGGTACCGCAGCATCTGCCAGCTGCTGCCATTCAAAGGGCTCCAGCAGGAAGCAGGCCCCGGTATTCAGCACGGCACAAACCGCCAGCTGGGCAGCGGATAATTCAATATTGTCTGCTCTTTCCGCGTATCTGTCAATAAATAAAATATGAAATGCCCAAAAAATCGAGCAGATGAACGCCAGCACATCACCGTAGTTCAGGTCAAGCTCCCCCTGTACCGACAGGCAATAAAGACCTGCCGCTGCCACAAAAGCTCCCAACCAGTTCTCCAGCCGGATTATCTTGCCAATCAGCCTGGCAAACAGGGGCACAAATATGATGTACAGGCAGGTAATAAAAGCCGCCTTTCCCGCTGTGGTAAACAGCAGGGCAAACTGCTGAAAGGCAGATGCCACAAACATGATGCAGCCAGCACCGATGCCGAATTTCCAGCCGGAAATATAGCGTCCCTCAGCCTTCGCGCACTGCCGCTGCCGCCTGAAGGCCGCCCAAATCGCAAGCACCACAAAGAAGCCTATAACGTACCTGCCCATGCCATAAGTAAAGGGTCCGATGCATTCCATGCCCGTCAGCTGGGCAACAAAAGTAGTCCCCCACAGAAAGGAAGCCATGAGCAAATATAAATATCCTCGCAAAAAATCACCCTTTCATATCTTTTTGATTATATCATATAGATAAAAAAAGGCAAAATAAAAATCACACTTCCTGAAAAATGTGATTTTTACCTTGCCTTCCAAAAAAATGCACATACATGCCAAAACAGCTCACAGGTCAAGCTTTTTTGTGGCTCTGGCCTCATCAACCTTCGCCTGCAGCTCCTCCAAGGGCGTTCCCAGGGAAGCCTCCAGCGCTGCCACAATAGCCCCTTCCACCACAGGGCCATCCAGCATGAATACATTATCATACCCCAGAGATTCTATCACCATTTCCGTGGTCATCACAGCACTCCCCATATCCATAAGCACTGCAACGCCATCCTCTGAATAAACGCTTTCTATAGCCGCCATTATCTTTTCAAAGCTGGTGCCTGGTGTACCATCCTCTAATCCGCCAGCTGCAGCAATCCGTGCATTGCCGGCCATCATTTTTGCCAGCTCCACGGCTCCCTCTGCCAGGCACTGGCTATGAGATACAACTACGATACCTACCATCCGTCCCATCTCCTTTTACACTATAAGCACAAACTATTATATCTACCCTCTCATACAACCACACAACAAATGAAGCAGGGAAGCGAACTTCCCCACTTCTCTACATCCATCCAAAATCCCGCTTAGATATGCTCCAGCAATACCTCAAGCATATACATAGAAGACGTAGCTCCCGGATCCTGATGACCGATACTCCTGTCTCCTATATAGCTTGCACGGCCCTTGGTTGCCTTGATGGTCTTGGTGTACTCCACACCGGCGCGGGCGGCCTCGACAGCCTTGGCAACAGCCGCCTTCATATCCTCACCGGCCTCAACAGCCGCCTTCAGGGCGTCATAAGCAGGACAGATAGCATCCAGCATGGTCTTTTCACCGGTAGTTGCCTTGCCGCGCATCTTGATGCCGCCAATAGCAGCCTCCAGTGCCACAACCAGATCCTTGCTGTCAATTTCCATCTTGTCCTTCAAGGCGGCGCCTGCCTTCATAAAGGCAGTGCCATACAGAGGCCCTGCCGAACCGCCAACAGTAGAAACCAGCGTCATGCCCGTGGTCTTCAGCAATGAACCAATGTCCTTGCCGGACATGGCCTCCAGCTTCGGAATCACCGCATTAAAGCCCTTTGCCATGTTTACACCGTGGTCACCATCGGCAATCTCGTTGTCCAGCTCCGTCAGATAGTCCTTCTTTTCCTCTATGCGGGCTGCAACAGCCTTTAAAATCTCAATGGTCTTTTCATTCGTAATCGTTTAAAACAGCTCCCCTCGAACATCATTTCCTTAAAGCAGGAGTATCTGCCTTGGCATCATACAGCTTCTTCAATTCATCGTCCAAACGCAGGAGTGTAATGGAAAAGCCTGCCATCTCAATAGAGGTCATGTAGTTGCCCACCATTGTGTCATAAACCTTGATACCCTTTTCTGCCAGGAAGTCAGCTACGTAATTATTTACAATGTACAGCTCCATCAATGGAGTTCCGCCCATGCCATTAATTATAACAGCAACTTCCTTGCCTGTATAGTCAATATCTTCGACAATTCTGTTCAAAAGCTCATCTGCAATATCATTGGCGGATTTCAGGGTTTCACGGCTGGTACCCGGCTCACCATGAATGCCAATACCGATTTCCATCTCATCATCTGCCAGCTCAAAGCCAGGCTTGCCGGCAGCCGGCATGGTGCAGGCGGTAATTGCCATGCCCATGGTGCGCACATTGGCAATAACCTTCTCCGCTACAGCCTTTACCTCCTCCAGGCTGGCACCGGTTTCTGCCAGAGCGCCTGCAATCTTGTGTACCAGGACCGTACCGGCTACGCCGCGGCGACCGGTGGTATAAAGGGAATCCTTCACTGCCACATCATCGTTTACAACCACGTAATCAGCTATAATATCCTCGTCCTTGGCCATATCAATTGCCATCTCGAAGTTCATAATATCACCGGTGTAATTCTTGACGATACAAAGCACACCCTTGTCTGTGGCAACTGCCTTGATCGCCTCATAAATCTGATCCGGCGTAGGAGAGGTGAACACCGCACCGGCAACTGCGCCATCCAGCATGCCTTCGCCTACATAGCCGCCATGGGCAGGCTCATGGCCGCTGCCGCCGCCGCTTACCAGGGCAACCTTGCCCTCCTTCTTGTTGGCGCGCACCACCACGTTGCCGCAATCCAGCTTGCGCAGCTTATCAGGCGCTGACTTCACAAGACCGAGAATCATTTCCTCTTCCACATTTTCCACTGCATTGATAATTTTCTTCACAATAATACCCTCCTAACATTCCATAGCCAACCCACGGGGAAATACATCCTCACCTGTGCAGCAGCTGCACAGGTGAGGATAACTAAACTATAAGTTACAGACCGGACTGCAATCAGTCCTCATCGTCCAGCCAGTGCATAGCGTGCTTAACGGCCTTTCTCCAGCCCTTGTAGAGCTTTGCAGCCTCCTGCTCCAGCATTACCGGCTCAAAGCGAACATCCAGCTTCCATGCCGTCTTCAGCTCTTCCTTGCTGTTCCACACACCAACAGCAAGACCTGCCAGATAAGCGGCACCAAGAGCGGTTGTTTCAATAATCTGAGGACGATCAACAGGAACGCCCAGAATATCAGCCTGGAACTGCATCATCAGGTTGTTGGCAACAGCGCCGCCATCTACCTTCAGGGCAGCCAGCTTGATGCCGGAGTCGGCTTCCATCGCACCTAAAACATCCTTGGTCTGATATGCCAGGGACTCAAGAGTTGCACGAACGATATGAGCCTTGGTAGTACCACGGGTAATACCGATAATCATGCCGCGGGCATTGGAATCCCAGTATGGAGCGCCCAGGCCAACGAATGCAGGAACCAGATATACACCGCCGGTATCGCGAACCTTCTTGGCAACCCACTCGGAATCAGGAGCGGAATCAACCATGCGGGCACCATCACGGAGCCACTGAATAGCGGAGCCTGCAACGAAGATGGAGCCCTCCAGCGCATACTCAACCTTGCCGTCAAGACCCCAGGCAATGGTGGTAACCAGTCCATTCTTGGAATCATAAATGTCCGTGCCGGTATTCATCAGCATGAAGCAGCCGGTACCATAGGTGTTCTTTGCCTCGCCCGGATTGAAGCAGTTCTGACCGAACAGAGCGGCCTGCTGGTCACCGGCAGCACCGGCAACAGGGATAGACGAGCCCAGAATGGAAGGGATGCTGTAGCCGTAAACACTGGAGGAAGGACGAACCTCCGGCAGCATGGACTTCGGAACATTCAGATAGCCAATCAGGGCATCATCCCACTTCAGCTCCTTGATGTTGTACATCAGGGTACGGGAAGCATTGGAATAATCCGTCACATGGGCCTTGCCGCCTGTCAGCTTCCAGATGAGCCATGTATCAATCGTACCGAAAATCAAATCACCGGCCTCCGCACGGGCGCGGGTGCCCTCCACATTGTCCAGAATCCAGGTAATCTTGGTACCGGAGAAATAAGCGTCCAGGGTAAGTCCGGTCTTGGCCTTGAACTCCTCCAGCAGTCCCTTTGCCTTCAGGTCATCTACAATACCGGAGGTCTGGCGCGACTGCCATACTATAGCATGATACACAGGACGGCCGGTATTCTTGTCCCATACCACTGCAGTTTCACGCTGATTGGTAATACCGATTGCTGCAATATCACTTGCTTCCAGACCGCTCTGCTCCAAAGCACCCTTCATTACCTCGCACATGGTACTCCAGATTTCCTCTGCGTCATGCTCAACCCAGCCAGGCTTCGGAAAATGCTGCGTAAACTCCTTCTGTGCCACACCGATAATCTTGGAGTTTTCGTCAAAAATGATTGCCCTGTTGGAAGTAGTACCTGCGTCCAGTGCCATTACATATTTTTTTGCCATTCAAAAATCCCCCTCTGCAAAAATACTAACGCCACTAAGAAGCGGAAATCCCCCGGACATCCGCAACTTCTTTTCGAGTTATTATTCGCCACAAGGGTGTTTTTTTCCTGCTAACTTGAAAAATTTTTTTATTTTTTTCTAACAAATTTACACATACAAAAAGCGGCCCCCCGCAGGGAGCCGCACTTCATATTTTGTATCAGAGCTTGTAGTAGGCAATACCTGCCTCAAAAATCTTCTGATCCTGGTTGCCCGGCACATTCATGGCCACGGACTCGCCGATACGCTCGGAGTGTCCCATCTTGCCCAGCACTCGGCCGTCAGGGCTGGTGATGCCCTCGATGGCATTGACGGAGCCATTCGGGTTAAACGGCATCTCCAGAGTAGGATTTCCCGCCTCATTCACATACTGGGTGGCAATCTGCCCGTTGATGCGCAGCTTCGCCACAACCTCCTTGTCCGCAAAGAAGCGTCCCTCACCGTGGGAAATAGGAATGGTGAAAATTTCACCCGGCTTCACGTTGTTGAACCACGGAGAAAGGTTGGATACCACCTTGGTGCGCACCATGCAGGAGGCATGGCGGCCAATCTGGTTGTGGGTCAGGGTCGGCGATGCCGCATCCAGGTCGCGAATTTCTCCATACGGCACCAGTCCCAGCTTAATCAGCGCCTGGAAGCCGTTGCAGATGCCCAGCATCAATCCGTCACGCTGCTGCAGCAGCTTGTGAACGGCCTCCTTGATGCGAGGGTTACGGAAGATAGCCGCAATAAACTTACCGGAGCCGTCCGGCTCGTCGCCGCCGCTGAAGCCGCCCGGCAGCATGATAATCTGGGAAGCCTCGATGCCCTTGACGATGGCCTCAACGGACTCCTCAACAGCCTGCGGCGTCAGGTTGCGGATAACCAGTGTCTGCGGGTCGCCGCCGGCACGGCGGAAGGCCCTTGCCGTATCATATTCGCAGTTGGTACCTGGGAACACCGGAATAAAAATCTTTGGCTTTGCGATGCCAATCTGCGGCTTCACCCTGTTGCCGCCAGTGTAAAGATACTCGCTGGCCCCCTTGTCGGAGGTCTTGACGCTGGTCGGGAAAATCTTCTCCAGCGGAGAAGTATATGCCTTCCTGGCATCATTGAAGGAAACCACAGCATCACCGATGACGATGCTGCTGTTCTGGGTGGTGGTGCCCAGCTCATAGCAGCCGGTACCTGCCAGCGCCTTCTCTATATCGGAATCAGCGGCCACCTCAAGAATCAGTGCGCCGTAGTCAGCCTTAAACAGCTCCTGCATGTCAGGCTTGCCGGCAAACCTGAAGCCGATGCCGTTGCCCAGGCACATCCTGGTAATAGCGGCAGCCATACCGCCCATGCGGACGCTGGAAGCGGCGAACACCTTTCTGGCCGCAATAAAATTGCTTACCTTTTCATATACGGCCCTCAGCTTAGGGAAGTTCGGCATAGCCAGCTCATCCTTGGCCATAGGCACGTAATAAACCTTGCTGCCGGTAAATTTGAACTCAGGTGAAACCGCATTGTCAGCCTTCATCACATCCACCGCAAAGGAAGCAAGGGTAGGCGGCACGGTCAGATCCATAAAGGTACCGGACATGGAATCCTTGCCGCCGATGGCAGGGATTTCCAGCTGGTGCTGCGCCCACAGGGCACCCAGCAGGGCCGCAAACGGCTTGCCCCACTTTTTGCTGTCACTGCCCAGGCTCTCAAAATACTCCTGGAAGGTCAGGCGCACCTTGTCGGCACGGCCGCCCAGAGCCACCATCTTGGCCACGGACTCAATCACCGCGTACATGGCACCGTGGAACGGGCTCCACTCCATGAGATAAGGGTTGTAGCCATAGGTCATAGCCGTAGCTGTAGTGGTTTCTGCCCCCAGCACAGGCAGCTTTGCCACCATGCCCTCGGTAGGGGTAAGCTGGTTCTTGCCGCCAAACGGCATGAGTACGCTGTTGCCACCGATGGAGGAATCAAAGCGCTCCGCCAGTCCCTTCTGGCTGCACACATTCAGATCCTTCAGATTTTCCAGCCATGCCTTCTCCAAGTCAGGAGCCAGAGCCGCCACCTTGCCAGGAATCTGATCCAGATAGCACCTGTCCTTTTCCGGAGCTTCAACCACCAGGCTGATATGCTGCTTTACGCCGTTGGTATCCAGGAAATCGCGGCTCAGGTTGACAATGGTCTTCTCCCGCCAGTTCATCACCAGACGGCGGTTGTCAGTAACAACTGCCACCACGGTGGCCTCCAGGTTTTCCTCATCGGCAGCAGCTACGAATTTCTCCACGTTGTCACGGGTGATTACTACAGCCATGCGCTCCTGGGACTCGGAAATAGCCAGCTCGGTGCCATCCAGTCCCTCGTACTTCTTCTTGACGGCATCCAGGTCAATCACCAGACCGTCGGTCAGCTCGCCGATGGCAACGGACACGCCGCCTGCACCAAAGTCGTTGCAGCGCTTGATCATACGGCTGATTTCAGGATTCCTGAACAGGCGCTGAATCTTCCTCTCCGTAGGCGGATTACCCTTCTGCACCTCGGCACCGCAGGCGGTCAGGGACTCAAGGGTATGCTCCTTGGAGGAGCCGGTAGCGCCGCCGCAGCCATCACGGCCGGTACGGCCCCCCACCAGCACGATAACATCGTCAGGGGACGGAACCTCGCGGACAACATTCACCTTTGGCGCAGCCGCAATAACAGCGCCAATCTCCATACGCTTTGCCAAAAAGCCCTCATGATATACCTCGGAAACCTGTCCGGTTGCAAGTCCTATCTGGTTGCCGTAGGAGCTGTAGCCTGCCGCTGCCCCCAGAGTGATTTTCTTCTGCGGCAGCTTGCCCTTCAGGGTTTCGCTGACAGGACGCCTAGGGTCTGCGGCACCGGTTACGCGCATGGCCTGATACACATAGGAACGGCCGGACAGCGGGTCGCGGATGGCACCGCCCAGGCAGGTAGCCGCACCGCCGAAAGGCTCTATCTCGGTAGGATGGTTATGGGTTTCGTTCTTGAACATAACCAGCCATTCCTCATTCTTGCCGTCAATATCAGCATTGACAACGATGCTGCAGGCATTAATCTCATCAGACTTGTCCAAATCCTCCAGCTTGCCCTGCTTCCTAAGGGCCTTCATGCCGATAACAGCCAGGTCCATCAGGGTAACATCCCTGTTCTGCCCGGTATAAAGCTCCTTGCGGTCAGCCAGATACTGCCTGTAGGCATCCTCAATCGGCTTGCTGTAATAGCCCTTCTCGATGTCCACCAGGTCAATGGCCGTGGTAAAGGTGGTATGACGGCAATGATCGGACCAGTAGGTATCAATTACGCGAATTTCGGTAATGGTAGGCTGGCGCTTCTCCGTATCACGGAAATACTCCTGGCAGAACTTCAAATCCTCAAAGCTCATGGCAAAGCCGCGGCTGTCCATGAACTGCTGAAGGGCAGCCTCATCCATCTCGTTGAAGCCCTCCAGGACCTCCACATCGGCAGGCACCTCGAACTTCATGTCCAGGGTATCAGGCTTTTCCATGGAAGCCTCACGGCTCTCCACAGCGTTAATATAATAATCCTTGATCTTCTGGACAGCATCAGCATCCACATCACCTACCAGCACAACCACCCGGGCTGTAGCAATCACAGGGCGCTCCTTCTGGGTCACCAGCTGAACGCACTGGGCAGCGGAATCCGCAGTCTGATCATACTGTCCAGGCAGATACTCTGCAGCAAACACAGTAGAATTAGGGAAGTCAGGCAGCTTCTCCTCGTAGATAACGTCTACAGGCGGCTCAGAAAAAACCACAGATTTTACCTGAGCATACTCCTCGTCACTCAGCCCCTCTATATCGTAGCGGTTGAACAGGCGGACCGCCTTCAGTCCGGTCAGGCGGAAGCTCTCCACCAGATCGTCACACAGCTGCTGGGCCGGAATGTCGAAAAAGCCCTGTCGCTTTTCTACAAAAATTCTTCTTACACTCATTGATTTGCCTCCATCACTTATATTAAAAAACATGGTTATCCAAGCTACCCCAAAAAATAAAAAAATTGCTACCTGACGTAGTCAACCGCAATCTTTACTACCACCTTTGTCACAGGCGCAGGAGCATCCCCCACGGAGCCGCAGGGACGATGCACATCCGTCGGATACAGCACCGCAAAGCTGCCGGCCTCAAGGGTAATGCCGCTGATAGGAATCAGCTTGTCAAAGAAAACAATATCCTTTTCGGCATTGTACGGCTCGCAGACCTTCAGCTCCGGGCTCATCGGGCACCAGCCCAGCTCCTCACGGCCCTCCACAATGTACTGAATATCCACATACTGACGGTGGGCCTCCGGCTTGCCGCTTTCCGGCACACGGGTATCGTAGCGCTGCAAAATAGCAAAGCTGTCCTCCCCATGAATCGGATACCTGCCATCCTCCATGTTCTTAAAATCCTGCCTGCACAGGTATTGCAGGGCTTCCCTGACAGCCTCCGGGTACTTGCTGAAGCCGGAAGCCTCCTCGTTGATATTTCCTATAATCAAGTCTATCGACTCCTTTGAAAAAACAGTCCGCCTAAAACTTTCATTACAAAAGAATACACCAAGACTATTTTATACAAAAATCCAACTTTATGCAATGTAATGTTACAGGAAAATTATCCCCAATACTTTTTCAGTATTTTCTCTTGTATACGTAAAATTTTATCAATTTTCAGTCAAATGAATTATACTTTTGGTTTTTCATTGCAAAATTTCCCTGTATATGATATAAAATTTATTACTATGTAAAAAAAGGAGCGATAAATATGCGTGAATTATTAGAGCTTTTGGAACATGATGCCCGCCGTCCGGCAGGGGAGCTGGCGG
>CAMFES010000008.1 GCA_945949525.1 uncultured Veillonellaceae bacterium | reverse complement strand
TGTGAGAATGGCTGCGCATCCACCAGGCTGTCGGCCTTTATGTACTCTTCCCCATTAAAAAGACTGCCATTCACTATGTCGGCCACGACATCATTATAGGACTCAAAATTTTTCTGGGTTATATCTTTTGCTCCCATTATACTCACCACCTATGATTTATATCAATCCCTGATATTATCATATCATAAGTTTGGTATTTTGTAAATTTCGGTTTGCCGTAGTGTTTGATTGTTACTTAGGCCAAATGCGGAAGATTTAAAACAATGTTCCCTGTTGATACTCTATTTCCATTAGCCGTTCCAAACTTCCAGGGGCTTTTTCTTCCAAATATGCCGTCTTCAGTTCCATTTCCGGCCGCAGCACCTTCCCCATGCCATGGGACAGGCTGGCAAAGCGGCAGCTGTACACCACAGGAAAATACTTCCTGATAAAGCTGCCATCTTCATGAGCAGTCAGGGCAATCAACTGGAAGCCCAATTGTCTAGCAATATAGAATACCGGATCCAGCACATGCTCGCTGGATGCCTTGCCAAAAGGATTGTCCGCCACCACTACCCGGTTATTAAACCTGGTACGCATCACAGGACAGCGTTTTTCGGAAAGATAATTCAGGCAGCCCAAAAACAGTGCCATATTCTTGCTCCACATCTCTCCTCCTGACCAGCGATTGCTTTCTTCCCAGGTATAGGTGCGCTCTGAGAGCCGTCCGGCACTAATAGCCTTGTGGCAGCGTATACGAACCGCATTATTATTACTCCCCAGCACACACTGCAAAATCCGCCTGGTTCCCAGCTGTCCAGCCAGATACTTATTGATTTTCTCAGCGTCCTCCTGACCATTTTCCAAGAAAAACTCCTGGCTCTCCAGCTTTTCTGTCAGGCTACTCAGGCAGTTGCGTATAGCAGTACGTCCCTGATGCTCTTCCCATTCAGCAATATGAATAGAAAAAATATTCCTATAGGCCTCTCCTGCCTTTACCCTGGTTTTCCCCATCAACTCCACCAGTCCGTGACAGATTTCCCGGATATAGGAAGTCATGCGATCCACCATGTGTTCAATATGCCTGAAATGCTCCTGCCGCTCTGATTCAGCCAGATTAATAATTTTACCAATAGTATCCGTAACATCATTTTTCCAAGCAACAAAAGCAAGATACCCTTGCTTTTTGCGGATACCCTCCACAACTCTGCGACGCATCCGCTCTTCTCGGATGGTACTTTCGCAGAACATGACAAAGCTATCCTTTGCCTTCTCGCTGGCCCTGCGCTTTGACTCTGCCAGCTGCCACAGCTGCCAGGCCTCTTCCATCTGAGGCTCCAACAAATCACGCAAGCGGCTGCTATCATATTCCTGCCAGGCAGCATCCGCCACTGCCATAGCAACATCCTCTGCCGCAAATCTCAAGCTTTCATTTTTCAGCTCCATTTCCTGACGCAGCTGGTCGAGAGCCTTGCTTTCAGCCTGCCCCTCTTGGATAGCCTGCTGGTTGAGCTTGATTTTCTGCTCGGTAGCCTGCAGCTTGCTCTCCAGCCTTTTCCGCATTTCCGGCAAAAGCTCATTAAACACAGGATAGGCCCGATACCTGTTGTCGTACTGTGCTTTGGCATGATCATAGGCTCCTTTCTGGCGGTCAGCTGCAGAACGTAGCCAATTGGCCTCCTTGACCAGCTTTGTCACCTCCTGCCGCAATGCTCTGATCTCCTTTTGCAGCATTTTTTCCTGCTCCTCTCCATCAAAAGGATAATCAGGCTTTTCCTGCAAAACGGAATCCGTATTTTCCCGCAGCCTGGCCAGCTCTGCCTGCAGTCTGTCCAGTTCCCTGGCGACTGTCTGCATCCTGCCCTCCAGCTCCCTGCGGTTGGCATTATGTCCATCCAGCTTAATCTGCAAGCTATATACACTCTCTGCCAGCACGACATAATCCCTGCTATCGGCTAAAGGGACGGCAGCCATAGCTTCCTTGTAATACTGCTTCCCCTGCAGTTTGTCCAGCTCCATATCGCATTTATCCAACCGACGACTCAAATCTGCCAGCTGATCCTGCAACACATCCAGCTGTTTGTCCAGTTCCTTCTTCTGCTCTCCCTGCAAAGCCAGCTTGGTATTTTTCTGGGTCTTGAGAGCAATAGCTTCCCTGTGCTGCTTTTGTAAATCCAGATATTCCTCCAGCCGGGACAGCTGGCCAGCCAGTTCCTGACGACGCAGCCTGGCATGATTAATATTTTCCTGATATTTCTGAATATTCTCCCGGCACTGCTTCAAAAGGCTGTTGCCATTATCCACCTGCCGCTGCAGTTCAGCCAGCTGCTGCTCCAGCCGCTGACAGCTGTTAGACAGCTCCTGATAAAGGCTCTGCTGATTCAGCTGCACAAAGCTGTTCAAATCCTTCAGCACATTCTTCAGCTCATGCAGCTGCCCATTAAGCTGCTGCTCCAACCGATCTGCCTCCAATGCCTGCTGCTGCAAGCCCACCAGCCATTCCCTGTAAGAGCGGCTGCTGATATTTTCCCAATACCCCGGCGTTACGCAGTCTATCCCGGAAGGCAGACTCCCCTCCAGCATTTTCCGATATTCCTGCTCACTAAGCACAAACACCACCTGCTGCAAATTCTTAGCCCAGGCATACAGCTTCTCTGACAGCTTCCCCTTATCGCCAGCAGCAGTAACCACCGTAGCCGCCAAAAATGGATACTTTTCCAGGACAGCTGCCGCCTTTTCCTTGTCCTGTTGCTCCAGTTCCCTGTAAAGCTGGCTGCCGCTGGCCAGATAGGCAAAATCCCCGGCCAACTCCCGCAGCCTGTCCTCCAGAACCGGATCCGCCATAAATTCCTCACGTCCCTGGTACATATCCCAGAAGCGGTGCGCCAAGCGACTGGCCCGCTGCTGCTCCTGCCACTGCCGTTCCAGCATAACCAGCTTGTCCCCCAGCTGGTTCTTCAAAAAATCATACCGCTGGTACAAATCCTTGACATTTGCTGCCACATGGGCGCACTCAGGCACCAGTGCCAACCTGTCCAGCACTGCCTGCGCCCTGGTATCTATTGTCTGCAACTGGGCATTGACCGCCGCTGACTCCTCGGCAATCCGCGCCAGATCACTCTGCCACTCTGCCAGCCTGTCCTCTGTTTCCTTTGCCTGCTGACTATACACCTGAATGCTATCCTGATATTCCTCAATCCCCTTTGCCAGCTCCCTGTTCTCTTGCTGCCATTTGCGCTGCAGAAAAGCCGCATCCTGATGCATTCCGTCAGGAAAAAGCTGCTGCTCAATATGTTCCTGCTGCTGAAGCAGCGACTTGATAGTTCCCTCCAGCATGTTCTTTTCTGCCAGTAATGCCGCCAGTTCCTGTGCCTTTTTCTCAATGCTTTCACGAAGCCTGCTGCTAGCGGCCTGCTTTTCCCCGGCCTCCGCCTGACAAGCTGCCTTACTGTCTGCCAGCCGTTTTTCCTCACTGGCAAACCAGCTATGCAGGCAGCCCAAAAGCACCTGCAGCCCCTGCTCCAGTTCCTGAGTTGTAGTGTCCTTTGCCAGATCCGCCAAGGCTTTTTGACACTCCTCCATCTGCTCCCCGGCTCTTTTTTCTTCCTGCAGAAGACGTGCCAGCTGCAAATTATCCAGCACAGTCCGGCTGTTGCACAGCTTTTCCTCCGTCTGCTGCTGGCGGTCAAATACCTGCTGCCAGCCGGCTTCCTTTGCCTGCCAGATGAGCCTGCTTTCCTCCACACCGCAGGCCTCCAAATCACGCTGCACCACTGCCAGCTGTTCCAACAGGGCAGTCCTTTCCACATCCAGGGCAGCATTAACTGCCCATTGTTTCTCCAACTTCTCCTTCAGCTGGCAGAAACCGGCCTTCAGCCTGCCTGCTACCTGCCCCAGCTGTTGCTCCGCATCATACTGCTGCCTCTGGATGCCATTATACACATCCAGCTCCCGCAAAATATCCTGCATCTCGCCAATACGCTTTTGCAGCTTCACCTGCTGCTTAAAATGCTCCCGCTGGCCCTGAAACATCTCCACAAAACCATTGCCGGAGCCCGTTCCGGCACTCTCCCCCAGGCCTTCCTCCACCGTGGGAATCAAAAGCCGTGACAAAAGCTCCCCTGTACTGCGGCAGTTGGCAAAATAAGCCTCCACACCACCCTCATCGGAATTTATGCTGGCGATTTTGTTCCATTCAGAAGCAATCAGCTTGAAATGTTCCTCCAGATACCTATGATAATTCTGCAACGAATCATGCTCCGAAAAAAACTTTGCCTGCATATTTTTCTCAGCCTGCCCCCTGCACCAAGCCGCCATTTCCTCCTTGCTGGCAGGTCTGGTACGCTCTGCCTCAGCCACAGTAAAAGGCACTTTGGCCAAAGAAAAGACATCCCCGGCATATTCCATGGCAAAACGCTGGGAGGCCAGCTCGTTGTTGCTGTTCATAAACAAGGACACGGCTGTCAATCCGTAACGCCTCCTGGGCTGCTCTGCCAAAATCCACTCCACGGCAATATGGGCAATATTGTTAGAAAGCTGCAATGTTTCCTGAATTTTACGATTAGCTACCATCTTGTGAGGCAGCACCGCCTGTATCAAGGTCTGCACAAAAACAGTTTTCCCTGCACCATTTTCCAGCAGCAAAATACCATTGTGCCCATCAAAGCGAAAGGTGGAATCAATATACCGCTTATTGCCATTATCATAAACTACATTTGTAAATCTTACCTTGCTAATAGATGGCATTTATACTTCATCTCCCCTCTGCCCCATTACTGCCTGTTCCGATTCCGCCCGTACTTCCCCATGGGGTGCAACATCCTTGTGGTCACAGCTGTACATAAAATCCAGTATCCCCCTGTTATACTCACTATCCATATAATAGCTGACATAAATATTCTTCGCCTTTTCCGTCAGGCGCATTTCCATGTTGCCAATACCTTCCAGAAGCCCCTGCTGCTGCAAAAAATTCCTGGCCTGGTTCAAAAAACCAACCCGGCTCATATTCCTGGCATCCTGATTTTTTACATTTTCCTTTAGACTGTCCATATCCAGCCACTTGTCCCGCAGGGCAATCCAATTGAACTCTAATTCCTTTTCCATGCCTCTTAGAAGCTCCTCATCCTGATTTTTCATGGCCTCCATGCGGGCATCCATACTTTCCAGCCAGCGGCTTATAGTCACAAAATCCGCCGCTTCATTGGTCTGATAGCTATCATAAAAGCACCCAAAAAGCACAATAATCGCCATGTACAGCAAATAAATATCCATATTTACCGCCCTGGCCGGCAGATATTTCTTTTTGAAGGCATCATTGGAAATATGAAACTCCGACTCGGTCGCCAGCGGCACCAGATACAGCTTGTCCGCATCCGGCAAAATCACGCACTGCACCGCATCTACATAACGTTCCAGCAAATTCTTTACATCATCGTCATCAAAATAAGCTCCTGCTTCCAGCCTGTCCATTTCCCCCTTTGCCGCCAGCCGCGTATATAAATTAAAAGCCTGCATGACCTTATCTTCCGAATACTGCATTTTTATAATTCACCCTTATCTGCATATTGCTAATTTTAAACCGCGGATACTCCAACACCTCTCCCCCGGTCAATTCACTGACATGAATATCTTCCAGGCCGGATAGCTCTGATCGCATCAGGTAATAGGAGGATTTTTCGCTCATTTCCTTGTCATCCAGTACCAAGGTGCCCTTTCGATGCAATAAAATCCAGAACATAAAAAACTGCTTGGTATCCAACAGCTCCCCATCATACTTCTCCACATAAGCACAAAAATCCCCCAGCAGAGCCACCTGACCTCCACCACCAGCTGCCAGGAAATCTGCCAGCAGACGGCAAATCCTGCCATTGAGCTGCTGAATGGCCCTGGTAATCTCCGGCTGTTCCTCATCCTCTGCCAAATCAGGAAAACTCAGCTCCGACCGTTCCCCGGCCTGCTTCTCTAAACGCTGTGGCTGAAAAATAGACAAAGGGGACCAAACAGTCGTCTTCTGCAACTGAAACAACGGATTAATCAGCCGCCTGGCCGCCCCTATGGGCAACGGTGAACCAAAGAAACGGCTGGTGATTTCCTGCTCAAAATTGAAACTATCAAGACTGGTAAAAAACAGGGCATCCTGGGCTTCCTTCAGGGCCGTAGTGCCCAGCTCAATCCCCAAAAGCAGAAGCTGGCTGTGCTTGCCATGCACCAAATCCAGCCTTGCTTCCACTTCGGAAATATTTTCATAGGCCGTCCTGTTAGCAGACAAATCGCCATTTTCCCTGATGCGCTCTTTAGTCTCCCGCACAAAAGCCTTCAATTCCTTGAACTCGGCATCCTCTCCCTTCAGGCGGTTGTTGATTTCCTCCACCAGCTTGCGATAGCGTTCCAATGTATCATCCGAAACGATATTCCTGTGCATCTCGCCTCTCAGCTTGACGATGCTCTGCCGTATAGTTTCCACATCCAGCCGCATTTCCTCCACCTGCCGCAGAGCCAAGGCAAACTGCCCCCGCTCCAGCTGCTTGCGCAAAATCAGCTGGTTGATAGAAAGCTGATACTCGCTGAAAAACTCCTTGGTAATAAAAATCAGCTCCAACCCATGCTCGTCCAATGCGTAAAACTGCTCATTGGAATCAATGTCCGCAGCGTAAGCCTTTATATAAGAGTATTGCGCCGTTTCTGACCGACCTGTTTCCAGATTAAAAAACTCCTCCTGGCTACGTCTGCCGGTGGCAGGACGAAAAGCCGTAATAATTTCTCTGGCCAGCTTTTCATAATCCGTTGTATCCGCTTCATCACCGACAGCAAAAGGCATCAGCTTTTCCTGCAAATGAGCCGCTAAATCCCGTACCGAGCCTTTTCTGGTTCCTCCCAGCATCAGCTCAAAAAAATACAGCAGGCTCACCAACCCCAATTCCATGCCTGTAACCTCATTGCCATCAGCAAAGCTCAACCTCCGCCTGCGTTGCAAGCTGTAAAGGGGAGCCATCAGCAAAAGCCTATGCATGCGCTCATGAAAACCATCCATATCCAAATATCTCACGACCTTTCCAGACACACTCCGCTTTTCCCTGCCAGGACACACCATGATATTGACAGAAAAACCGTATGCTTCACTTTCAATAATAACCTATGCTGTGTCAGAGCAAAATATCTTTATACCGGCATAATATCCTGCCTAATTCCTCTGATGACAAAATTTCCTGGGGATAATATCTGCCCTCCTGCAAAATCCTCTGCCAACATTCACGTTCATTTTTTGAAAAACATCTGCCAAAGGCCGCCAATGCCGACTGATTCAACTGCTGGTTTACCTTTCCCCTGACAGGTGACAGGTCCAGCATGGCTCTGTAAAACTCCGTAGCCAGCTCTACTTGAATGCTGCTGCAGGCTCCGCTATCCGCCACACCCGCATCTCTGCTGCCCCATTGACAGCCATCAGCCTGGTCGTCCAAAAGCCTTGAGTCTATATCCATCAGTCTGTGCCAAATGCTGATACCCTCAGCATCAAAATCGCCAAAGTACAGCACCCTATGCCGCACAGGCAGCTGCCCCAACTGATTGGCAAGCTGAGGCAGATTGCCGGCAATTTTCCAGCCATAACCCAAAATCAGGGACACAAAGGGCGACTCCGGCAAATACGGCAAAAGGCCGTAATAGGTTGCCTTGTTTTCCACTGCCAGATGATAGCAAAACCTTTCCCCCTGATTATTCTTCTGATTATTTTTCTGCCAAAACTCCGACAGGCATTTTTGCCACCTGACCGGATTAACAGCCAGCATCAAAGGGTCAGGCTGAGCGACAATCCCCAGCTGCTCCAAGGTAAGCCCAACATGCCTTGGAAAATCATCATGCTCCATCAGCCACTTTTCATCATGAAATATATCAAAGGAGCGTTGTTGTTTACCAGCAGGGCAGATTTCTTTATGTGCCTTTAGATATTCATCCAACAACCTGATATATGGCAATTCATCCTCCCAGTTTTTTATTGGCTGCTCATAATACCAGCTAAAAGAAAGCAGGCTGGAAAAAGCCCCAGCCTGCACTATTTTATTGATATACGCCACATTTTCCGACAGCAGTCTGCCCTTTGCAATGGTAAATTTATAGGGCAGACCTTGGCCATTGATACCAGCACTTTTTACAGGCAGTAAAACCCCATTGTTCAAACAATCCCTGAGCAGAGAAGAAAACTCATCATAGGAAATACCGCCGCACTGCTGCTGTAAAACGTCCAGCTCAATTCTGCTCTTTTTCCAGTGCTTCAAAAACTCAACTATCATGCTCATTGCTGTTCTGCTGCCTGCCTTTTACTTGCTTTTCCATATCCTTGTCTTCATACAGCTGATGGTATTTTGCCTTATTTTTCAGCACGCTGCGGACATATTCCTCTGTTTCCCTGAAGGGGATAGCGGATATATCCTGAAAATCATAGCCCCAGCCATATTTTTCCATCCATTCCAGAACATTGCCACGCCCTGCATTGTAGGCGGCCAGCATCAGCACCTCATTGCCGCGAAATTCCTCCTGCAAGGAACCGAGATACCAGGTTCCATAGCGGATGTTGCATAGCGGCTCCTGCAGTCTGGACGGAGAAAACTGCATATCCTCCAGCTGTCCGGCAATCCACACCGCTGTTTCCGGCATCAGCTGCATAAGGCCCACCGCGCCATGGCTTGATTTGGCATTGGACTTGAACTTGCTTTCCGTCTTGATTACGGCGGCCACCAGATATGGGTCCACATCGTATCGCTGACCATATTCAGCTATATATTCACGGTACTCATAAGGATAAATATAGTTTCGCTGCACATCCTCGTGCTGCAGCACAAGGAAAGCCACAAATGCGGCCAGCAGCACGCACATCCCCACAGCAAAGCTGACCACACGGCGTTTTGCTTCCATGTGAGCCAGCAAATGCTGCTGCCTGAGTTCCCTCTCTTCCTTTGTGTACTGCACCTGCCTGTCACCTGCCACTACAACATCAATCCCATCTTAGAATTATCTTTTCGGCCATGCCCGTCTTTTTACGGATTGCGAAACAGCTCATGAACGATGCGCCGCAGATCCGCCATGCTTCCGTTGTTGTCTATCACCACATCGGCACGCCGCTTTTTTTCTTCCATTGGCATCTGAACACCAATGCGCCGCAGAGCCTCCTCCTCCGAGCATCCGCTACGTCGGCACAGACGCTGAACCTGGTTGGCCTCACTGGTATAGACCACCCACACCGTATCCACCATGGAATCCCAGCCCGCCTCATAGAGAAGCGGTACATCAAGAAACGCCAGCCCCCTGCCTGCCGCAATCAGCTTTGCCAGGCAGCGCTGCACTTCAGCCTTGATGATGGGATGAGCCACTGAATCCATCCACTGCTTTTCTGCCGGTGCCTGAAAAACAATGTCAGCCACCGCCTGACGATTCAGCGTCCTGTCATCCTTCAGCACCTTCTCGCCGTATCGGTCATAATAAGCCTGCCACAAAAAATTATCCGGCTCGGCCAGCTGCCAGGCAATCTTATCCGCATCTATAATAGCAAAACCATGCTCCGACAAAAGCTTTGACACCGTAGATTTGCCACTGGCAATACCGCCAGTAAGTCCTATAATCTTCATTGTACTGCCACCTCCAAACACATTATCCACAGTCAATGCCGATACAGTTAGCCGCAGCCAATGCCGATACAGCATGGCTGAACTCACTGCATTTTCTGGCAAGCGGGACAGAAACGGGTGCCCCGTCCCCCTACCTTTGTTTTTTCAAGTGCCGTGCCGCAATTCCGGCATGGCTGTCCATCACGGCCATACACAAATAAATGATCCTGATGGCTGCCCCTGTCGCCGTTGCCGTCGCGATAATCCCTAAAGGTGGTGCCTCCATCGGCAATTCCATCCGCGATAACCTTGTTGACAGCATCATGCAGGCGCTGCACCTCTCCCACCGTCAACGTTCCTGCCAGACGCATAGGATGCACCCCGGCCAGGAATAAGGCCTCATCCACATAGATATTGCCAAGACCGCCCACCTTGCTCTGATCCAGCAAAAAGCTCTTGATGCGGGTCTTGCGTCCGGAAACCGCCTGCATGAGATATTCTGCCGTAAAATCATCCGAAAGAGGCTCCGGCCCCATCTCGGAAATGCCGCGCACACGCCACATCTCATCCTGATGCATGGCGTACATGGTGCCAAAGGTGCGCGTATCGCTGAAGACCAGTCTGGCACCATCATCCAGATATATAATAAGGCGCTTGTGCTGTCCTGCTGCCTCCGCACCTGCCGCAACGTACACCAGCTGTCCGGTCATGCGCAGGTGGAACACCAGTGATACATCGTTGGACAGCTGCAGAATAAGATACTTGCCGATGCGATCAAGACGAACTACCTCTGTCTGCAATATCCTCGCCGCAAAAGCCATCGGCTCCGGCCATTTTATCTGCCGGGGCAGCAAAATCTCCACGTTTTCTATCCTGCGCCCAACAATATGCGGTTCCAGCGACCGCCTGATGGTTTCTATTTCCGGCATTTCAGGCATATTTTAATCCCTCCAGTTTATTTTGCATCGGCCCAGTTCCTGCCTGTATTGATATCTATGGTCAGCGGCACGGAAAGCTCTGCAGCCTGCTCCATGGCCTCCCGCAGAAGGCTCACGACCTCTGCCAGCTCCTGCTCCTTGACCTCCAGCACCAGCTCGTCATGAACCTGCAGCAGAATGCGGCTCTTCAGTCCTGCCGCCTGGATGGCCCTGTAGGCGCGAATCATGGCCAGCTTGATGATATCTGCCGCCGTCCCCTGAATAGGTGTATTCATAGCCATGCGCTCCGCCAGGGAGCGCAGATTGTAGTTGCGGCTCCTGATGGCAGGCAGGTCACGGCGGCGTCCGTAGCTGGTCAGCACATACCCCTTGTCCCTGGCCTCCGCCACCGTCCTGTCTATAAAGGCTTTGACGCCCTGGCACTTGGCAAAATATTTTTCAATATATTCCCCGGCCTCTTCCCGCGGAATATGCAAATCCTGGGCAAGGCCATAATCGCTGATGCCATAGACTATACCAAAGTTGACAGCCTTGGCCTTGCGCCGCAAATCCCCGGTCACCTCATCCATAGGTACCCCAAAGACCTCCGCCGCAGTCCTGGCATGAATGTCCTCCTGCTGGCGGAATGCCCGCAAAAAGCTCTCGTCCTGGGACATATCAGCCAGCACACGCAGCTCAATCTGGCTGTAATCCGCTGAGAGCAGCAGATCGTAGCCATCCCCCGGCTCAAACATCTCGCGGATATGCCTGCCCTCCTCGCGGCGCACCGGAATATTCTGCAGATTCGGCTCGGAGCTGCTGAGCCTGCCCGTTGCCGTGACAGTCTGGTTGAAGCTGGTGTGAACCCGTTCGGTACTGCTGTCAATAAGAGGGGCAATGCCGTCAAGATAGGTGGATTTCAGCTTTGTCCACATGCGATACTCCAGTATCTTTGGGATAACCGGATGCTTGTCGTACAGCTCGTTCAGCACCTCCACGTTGGTGGAGTACCCTGTTTTTGTCATTTTTACAACAGGCAGCTGCAAATCCTCAAACAGCACCTCTCCCAGCTGTTTTGGTGAGGAAACATTGAACTCCCTGCCGGCCAGGCGGTGAATTTCCTGCACCAGCGCCTGAATCCTCTCGTCCACCTCCGCCGTCTGACGGGCCAGCAGCTGGCGATTCACCCTGATGCCGGCCTGCTCCATATCGGCCAGCACCTGTACCAGCGGCAGCTCTATTTCCTCATACAGCTTCGCCATGCCCAGCTCCACCAGCCTGCCGGTCATAGCACCTGCCACCTCCGTCAGGACAAGGCTCTGCCATATTGCCAGCTTTTCCGGCGGCCAGTCGGCATCCATGTCAGGCACGTGGGCACCATAGCGTTCCGCCAGCGCCTCCACTGCATATCCGCCCACCGACGGCTCCAGCAGATAGCCCACCAGCTCCATGTCCACCACTCTGCCCTCAAGCTCCAGCCCCACATGATAGAAGCCCTTTAAGCCATGCAGATATTTGGTGATTCTATCATCTGTCAAAACAGCCTTAAAGGATGTCCAGGCCGGATTTTCCGCCACACCGAAAGGTTCCGCTCCCGCCTCCTCCATTCCGGCAAAAAGGCTGTCCATGCCACCATCACTGGCCGTATTGTCAGCCAGCTGGCAACGCAAATAATAAAGCTCAGCAGCACCGGCCTTCGGACAGGACAGAGCAACTGCCATGGCCTGCAGCCTCCTATGAGGAACACGACCGTCAAAAACAGGCATCAGGTACACCTGCCCCGATGCAGCTGCCTTCCCTGCCAGCCTTCGGCCTTCCTCTTTCGATACAAGCTCAGCGGCCTCTAGAATATCCATTTTTGAGCTGCCGCCTTCCGCAGCCTCATCACAGCCTGCGCCATTTTTCCCGTACATGCCGGATATTCTCCTGACATGACGCAGGATGGAGCGGATACTGTACTTTTCATAAAATCTGGTTACGGCCGCCGCATTGATGCGCAGGGCAAAGGCTTTATCGGAGAATTCCACCGGCACATCCAGCTTGATAGTGGCCAGCTGCTTGGAGAGGATAGCCTGCTGCTGATTGTCGCGCAGCCGCTCCTTCAGTGCCTTGCCAGAAATCTCCTCAATGTGCAGAAGCACCTGCTCCACGGAGCCATAGGCCGCAATCAGCTTGATAGCTGTTTTCGGCCCCACCTTCGGCACGCCTGGAATGTTGTCGGAGACATCCCCCATCAGCCCCTTCAGGTCAATGAGCTGAACAGGGTCAAGGCCCTCGTACTCAGCCTGAAAAGCGGCCTCATCATAGACAGCCAGCTCGGAAATGCCCTTTTTCGTAAACAGCACCGTCAAATCCGGCCTGACCAGCTGCAGCGCGTCCCGGTCGCCTGTCACCACATAGGCTGACATGCCAAGAGCCACGGCCTTGTTTGCCAGCGTGCCAATGATATCGTCGGCCTCATAGCCCGCCAGCTCCACAAGAGGCACACCCCATGCCTCCGCCATCTCGTGCAGCATAGGCACCTGGCTGCGCAGCTCATCCGGCATAGGCTTGCGGGTTCCCTTGTATTCGGCAAACATATCTGTACGGAAGGTGTGCTTTCCCTTGTCAAAAGCAATCACCAGATAGTCCGGATGCCAGTCCGTAAGGAGCTTTACCAGCATATTGGAAAAGCCCACAATAGCATTCGTGTAGACGCCTGTCCCTGCCTCCAGAAGCGGCAGGGCATAATAAGCCCTGTATAAAAGACTGCTGCCATCCAGTATAAAAAACTTCTTTTTCTTCATTTCCCTCTCAAACCTCGCAAATCTAATCAATCTAGCAAATCTTACAATTCTAGCAATTCCCGCAACTCTTCCATAATACTGCAGATTCTATTTTATCATCCATGTATGAAATTCTCAAGAAAAGCATACAAAAAGAGGCCTCATGCCGACAAGCGGCACAGCGGGCCTCTTCATGAACATTTTCAGTTGGGATACAAGCGAAGGTCAGTTGGAGGATACCAGCGCCCGCCTCAGCTTCCACTGACGTATCCTGTAGACCGCCATAGGCACCACCAGGAAAGGCACGCCCACCAGCAGGCTTTCCCGCAGATCCGGCTCAAAGGCCAGCAACACCAGGCAGAATACCTGCGCCCAAATGCCGAACAGCGTTACATAAGGAAACAGCGGTGTCTTGTATTTGAGGCCGTCAAAAGTCCCCTCCTCCACCGCCTGCCTGCGAAAGCGATACTGGCTCCAGCAGATGGATATCCAGGCGATGGCCCCGGTAAAGCCGGACAAGGCCAAAAGGTACGTATACACCGTTGCGCTGGCATCAAAGCTGTACAGCAGGATGATGAACCAGCAGGAAATAATGGACACCAGCACAGCATTTTTCGGCATGCCGTTCCTGTTCAGCTCTGCAAAGCATCTTGGCGCCATGCCCAGGGTAGCCAGCGAGTACATGGCACGGCTGGTACCGTACAGGCCTGAGTTGGAGCAGGACAGGGCCGCCGTCAGCACCACAAAGGCAAACAGCGCGCTGAACCGCTCAAAGCCATAGTTCGCCATAGCCACGGCAAACACGCTGTCATCCAGCCCGGCCTTGTCCCAGGGCAGGATGGAAATCAGCACGGAAATAGGAATAATATACAGGGCGATAATGCGCCAGGTTACATTGCGCACAGCCAGAGGTATGCTCTTCTCCGGATTCTTGCACTCACCGGCAGCCAGGCCGATGATCTCCGTCCCCTGAAAGTTCACCAGAATAATGGTCATGGTCAGGATAATGGACCAGTAGCCGTGAGGGGCAAAGCCGCCGCTGCCCAGAAAAATGCTGCTGCCCAGATATCCCCCATCGCCGATAATGCCAAAGACAATCAAGGCCCCCACTATGCTGAAGGCAATCAGGGCGATTATCTTGATGATGGCCAGCCAGAACTCGCTCTCACCAAATTTATCCACATGAAATAAGTTGACAATGGTAACAAGCAGCCCAAAAAGCACCGCCCACCACAGCTGACTAATCTGGGGGACAAAATTGTTCATGATAATCCCCGCGGCTATCATCTCCGAGGGAACGTAGGAAACCCAGGTCATCCAATAGGTCCAGCCTACGCCGCAGGCCCAGGTGGGTCCAATATATTTGCGCGCGTAGGTAACGAAGGAACCTGCTATCGGCTCAGCCACAGCCAGCTCAGCCAGACACAGCATCACACACAGCACAATGGCGCCGCCCAGCAGATACGAAAGTATTGCTGCCGGACCCGCCTTTTCAAGTACATATCCAGTTCCTAAAAAATACCCGCTGCCAATGATTCCCCCTAGCGAAATCAGCTGCAGATGGCGATTTTTCAGCCCTCTGTTCATTTTCGGCTCGTTCATTGTCCACTTAACACAACCTTTCCTTGCAGAATCCTGTAAATTGTAATAATAATACCACTTTTGAAGCTAAAATACTATAAAAATTTGCTATGAATTCTGAAAATGATATAATAGATTTGGTAAATGAAAATTACAAATCTAGGAGGAATTTTTTATGCCTGATATGCAAAATCTAACAATCAGACCCGGCAGCGGCCGCTTCTACTGGATACTGTTCAAAAGCACCTTTCTCATCAGCGCCTTCACTGTAGGCGGCGGCATGGTCATCATACCTCTGCTAAAAGTGAAATTCGTCGATGAATACGGCTGGCTTGATGACAAGGAAACCCTGGACATCGTGGCCATTGCCCAGTCCATGCCCGGCGTGATGGCCGTCAATGCCGCCATCATGCTGGGCTACCGCATGTCAGGCCTCTCCGGCACGCTGGTGACGCTGCTGGCTACCATCCTGCCGCCGCTGATCACCATGACCATCATCGCATATTTTTATGACCTTTTCGCCCACAACCAGTACATACAGCTTCTGCTGAAGGGCATGCAGTGCGGTGCCACCGCCATCATCATCAACGTTGTCTTTAATCTGGTAAAGAAGCTGTTCAAAAAACAGCTGGCACTGCCCATCCTGATTTTTCTCGGCACCATGATTGCGGTGCTGGCTTTCGATGTAAACCTCATGTACTGCGTACTGGCAGATGCCGCCATTGGCCTTTTGCTGCTGCGTGATGCAAAATACAACTAAGGAGGCTGGATAAATATGGATATCTGCTTGTTGCTTTATTGGGAATTCTGCAAAATCGGCCTGTTCTGCATCGGCGGCGGCTACGCCTCCATGCCGTGGATTCAGGCTGCAGTGGTAGACGGCTATCACTGGCTCACCATGAGCGAGTTTATTGATATTTTCACCATTTCACAGATGACGCCGGGGCCTATCGGCATCAACGCCGCCACCTTTGCCGGTACAAAGATTGCAGGCATACCTGGCTCCATAGCGGCTACAGTAGGCTTTGTAACCCCGTCCCTGATTCTCTGCCTGGGTGTCACCTGGCTGCTGAAAAAATACGGCGATATCAGCGCTATCAAGGGTATTCTGAACGGACTAAGACCGGCCGTGGTGGCCCTCATGCTGGTGGCAGGACTGAGCTTCCTTTACCTCTCCATCTGGAACGTGGAAACACTGCCGGAGGATATCAGTGCCGTTGATGCCAAGGGCATCATTATTCTGGTGCTGGCCTTTGCGGCTGTCCGCCGCAAAATGGGCGTTATCAGCCTGCTTGCCATCAGTGGCCTGCTGGGGCTGATACTCGGCGTTGTGGGCCTCTGACCTTCTTGCCCAAATGCTTACTTTAGCCGAATACTTACTTTGCCCAAATACTTACTTTGCCCGGACGCCGACTTTGGGCCGGACGCTATATATCTATTGCAAAGAGCTTTTGTGACAGCTCTATCATCTCAGGCTCCGGGCTGCTGTTCAGCCATCTGATGCTGCCCGGCTGCCGCCGTCCGCTCAAAAGCTGCCGGCTATGGAGGCGGCGGCGAAGCTGGCGCGCCGTGCCTGCCGCCCCGTCAAAGACCTTCACCTGTGGTCCCAAAAGCTCCGCGATCACCCTTCTGACGAAAGGATAATGGGTGCATCCCAGCACCACTCCGTCTGCAGGCCTGTCGCCAAGACCCGCAAAATAGCCCTGCAAAAACTGCCTGAGCCGTGGCGAATCCAGCTCACCCCGTTCCACAAACTCAGGCAGTCCCGGCAGGGGCAGCTTGACTATCTCCGCCTTGGCTTTCCACTCGTCCAAAAGCCCGGCGAATTTTTTTTCGCGCAATGTGGCCTCCGTTGCCAGTACCACCACCCTGCCACCGGGACACCCGATAACAGCAGGCTTCAGGGCAGGCTCTATGGCCACTATGGGAAGCTCCGGATACTCTTCGCGGAGCTTTGCGCCTGCTACACTGCTGGCTGTATTGCAGGCAATGACCACCGCCTTGACCCCCTCCTCCAGCAGCCTGTGTATCACATTTTCCGTCATATTATATATTTCATCGTTACTGCGGCTTCCATAGGGCGCATGGGCAGAATCTCCATAAAAAATGAAATTCTCATTGGGCAGCAGGCGGACCAGCTCACGCAATACACTGATACCTCCCATGCCGCTATCCATTACGCCTATCGGCGCATCACAATCCAGCTCTATTTTCATTTTCTCCACAACTCCCGTCAGAATCCAAGGTTTTACAAAAATTTACAGCCTTCTTATGGCAAATATCAGGCCGCACATCAGCCACAGCAGCATGGATGAAGGAATATTGAACAGCACATCATCCGTCAGTCCGTTCAGCGCCACAGAAACCAGTGCCAGGCCCAGGCCCAGCAGCAGTCCCTCCATAAGCCTGTTGGGCAGGACACGCCGATTGAACAGCGATACCCCCATAGACCTGAAGAAATAGACAAAAAACGCCGCACCGCCCAGCAAACCTATCTCCGCCAGGTAGTTCAGGTAGATGTTGTGGGCGTGTACCAACATCACACTGCCGTCCACAATATAGGTATCGTAGAGAGGATACACCATCCAGTAGGCTCCCCAGCCAATGCCCAGAAGGGGATGGTCCATAATCATCTGCAGGGTGCTTTCCCACATGGCAATCCGCATTTCAGAGGATGTGTCGGCCACGGAAAAAGCTGTTTTCATGCGCTCCAAAAGAACCGGGTCCAAAAACAGGATACCTGCTATCACCACAATGACCGCCAGCAGGATACGCTTATCCTGCATAATGCCGTAGCCTGCCAGAATCACTACGATAGTAAGGAACGCGCCGCGGGCATAGGTCATGGCCAGGCATGCCAGGCAGGCCACCATGGCGCCCCCCAGCCAGGCACGCACCTTCCTGTCCTCCAGCTTGGCAAACAGGCCAAGCAATACACAGATGACGATATCCAGATATGCCGCCAGGATATTGGGGTTTTCCCAGGTGGAAAATACCCTTTTCCTCAGCTCCGGAAATGCCTCTCCGTCCACCCACTTCATCTCGCTGGTATCAATGCCGAATATGTACTGAAAGAAGCCATAGGCCACCACCATGGCCGCTGACAAGCCAAGGGCATAGGCGATGTACTTGACCTCCCCCTTGGTGGTGACATTCTGTGTCACCAGCACAAAGGTCATGCAGTAAACTACAGCCAGGTTGTACCAGTTGTAAAAGCTGAAGCCCGAATCCGGCGATACCAGCACCGAGGCCGCACCGCACAGCATAAATACAAGTATAGCCGTGAAGACAGGACTTTTCCTGTAATGATAGTTCCTGTCAAATTTCCAGCGGAACAGGTAGACCGCAAAGCCGGCCAGCAGTGATACCTCCGCCGCCAATGGCGACAGTGCCACAAAAAATGCCTCTGCCACAATCGCCATCACAATCAAATCCTTGCACCCCCGGGAGGAAGCAAATTTTCTTAGCGAATTCAATGTCTGCACCTCATTTTTCCAAAATTTACCCCACCATTTTACCACTAATGCTAAACAAATACAATTGACCAATTACATCGTATGATGTTATGCTTATAGTCAGCGTTATTTGAGGAGGAACATCAGCTATGAGTTTAGACGGCATTTCAATGCATCCCCTTGCCATAGAGCTGGACAGGGCCGTGGCAGGCGGTCGCATTGACAGAATAAATCAGCCCAACAGGCAGTCCATCGTCATGTCCCTGCGCCTGCCGGGCAAAAACGTCCTGCTGCATATTACAATCAATCCCCAGAACCCTGCCATGCACCTGATTGACAAGGCACCGGAAAACCCGCCTGAGCCGCCCATGTTCTGCATGGTGCTGAGAAAGCATCTGGAAACAGGCCGCATCGCGGGGGTAAGGCAGTACGGGCTGGACAGGCTGCTGATGATGGATATTGATTTTCTGGCAGCCGGCGGGCAGATTATCACCAAATCCCTGATAGTCGAGCTGATGGGCAAATACAGCAATATCATTCTGGTGCAGGACGGCGTCATCATTGACGCACTGCGCAAGGTCGGCACAAACTCCAGCCGCGTGCGAACCGTCCTGCCGGGAGATGCCTATATACTGCCGCCTCAGCAGGACAAGCTGAATCTTCTGGAAACGCCTGTTGACGAGGTGATGGCGGCCATCAGGAGCAGAGGTGACATGAAGCTTTCCAAGGCCATCCTGGATACATGCCTTGGCTTTGGCCCTGTAACGGCAAAGGAAGCCGCCTTCGGAGCGGGGCTGCCCGGCAACATGCCTGTGAATGAGCTAAACGAGGGGGATTTCTCCTCCCTGAAAGGCTCCCTGGCAGAGATAGCCGACAGCTTCCGCGAACCCTGCGGCGCGGCCTCCATCGTCATTGACGGAAACAACAAGCCTCTCGCCACCGCCTCCTTTCCCCTGCACTACCTTACGGATGAAAGGACGCTGACCTTTGGCACCATAAGCGAAATGCTCAGCAAGGCTTCCAGCCTCACCGGAAGCTACCAGATTCCTGACAAGGACCGCTTCCGCAAGCTGGTAAAGAACGAACTGAACCGGGCTGAAAACAAAGTGCAAAAGCTCCGCGACGATATTGCCGCCGCAGACAACGCAGAGGAATACCGCATCAAGGCGGACAATCTCATGACCTACCAGTACCAGTTTCATGACAGGGCAGATGCAGAAATCACCGTCCCAAACATCTACAGCGAGTCCGGCGAAAATATCATCATCAGGATGGATCAGCGGCTTTCCGTGGTGGAAAACGTACAGGCCTATTACAAGAAATACGATAAGCTGAAGCGTGGAAAGGAACTGCTGGAGCAACAGCTGGAACGCTGTCTGGAGGATATAGAATACCTTTCCTCCATAGAAGCCTCCCTTGAGTCCTCTACCCGCCTGGCCGAAATAAACGATATCAAGTCGGAGCTGATCGCCAGCGGCATTCTGCGGGAAAAGCCTAAAAAGCATGCCGCTGAAAAACAGTCCCAGCCCTTCAGCTTTACCGCCCCTGACGGCACAAAAATCCTGGTGGGCAAAAACAACTATCAGAATGACAGGCTGACCTTCCGGACCGCCCGTCCGGGAGATATCTGGCTGCATACCCAGAACATCCCCGGCTCCCATGTAATCCTCCGCTGTGACGGAGCTGACCCCGCCGAGGAAACCCTGCTGCTGGCCAGCTATCTGGCTGTGCATTTTTCCAAGGCAAAGGGCTCATCAAAGGTGCCTGTGGACTATACCCGCGCCCGTTTTGTCAAGAAACCTTCCGGCGCAAAGCCCGGCTTTGTCATTTTTACCAATCAGACGACATTATACGTTACGCCTGAACAGGATGCCCTGCAAGCCGTACTTCTGCAGGACGCATGATTCTATGTAAGAACTAAAAACATCCCTGCCGCTTCCCACAAGAAAGCAACAGGGATGTTTTTCTGTATTTGTATTTTATTTTATCTTATCTTATGCCAGCTGTTCAATTGCAATTTTGTTAAACAGGTCATCTACGATTTCCCTGCGCACGAAGCCGCTTTCATCCTCCATGGCATTGGCGGTACCGCAGGCTGCGCCCAGACTTAGAATATCCTCTACAGACATGCCACGCTCCAATCCTACGGCAACTCCTGCCACAAAGGAATCACCGGAGCCTACAGGGTTTTTGCACTGAATCTTTGGCACAGTAATCCTGTACACATGCTGGTTGTAGCCTGCTATGGAGCCTCTTGCTCCCAGCGAAACCACCGGCAGCTTTATGCCCTCTGCCATAAAGCGCTGTACCTCTCTTATCACATCCTCATCGGAGGCGATATCAGTTCCCCTGATGGCGCGGATCTCATCTGTATTCGGCTTGATAAAATAAGGCTTGGCCGCCATTCCCTTCACCAGCGCCTCGCCGCTGGTATCCAGCAGGAACGGCTTACGCTCCTCCTTGGCCATGGCAATCAGCCTGGCATAAAAATCCTTTGGCAGCCCCTGCGGCATACTGCCGGAGGCCACCACCACGCTGGCCTTGGCCAGAAGCTCCCTGTACTTTGCCATGAAGGCTTCCTGTTCCTCTGCCGAAATCACAGGCCCCGGCTCAAGAATCTCCGTCTGGGCACCATCGTCGGTAATAATCGCCAGGCAGGAACGGGTTTCACCTGCCACCCTGACAAAATCCTGGTTGATGCCATAGTCCTTCAGCTTTTCACCGATGAACTCACCGCTTTTACCGCCCAGATAGCCGGTAGCGATGCAGTCCTCCCCCAGAATGGTGGCCACATTCGCCACATGCAGGCCCTTGCCGCCCGGAGTGTTATCAACCTCGGCGGCGCGCATTACCTCGCCCTTGACCAAGTCTGCCATGCGATACCGCTTGTCTACTGAAGCATTCAGGTTTATTACTAAAATCACTTTTCAATCCCCCTCAGAGTGTAAAAATTTCTATGCTGTTATTATAGCACCTTCTGCCTCCGACATGTTTTCCGCTGACGAAAATATTTTCATAAAAAAAGACAAGCCCCCGTAAGGAGAGCCTGTCCCTTCTCATCTGCGAATCTTCGCCGTCATATATATCTTTCCAGCAGTGGAAACAGCACGCCCCCCAGAATATTTCCCACGGAAATATACATCAGGCAAATAAAGGCAGTTCCAGGCTCCGAGAGCATACAGCCCGACACCCACCAGTAGTACATATCCGCCACACTATGCTCCGAACCGCATAGGATAAAGCAGGTCACCCCCAGAAACAGTGCCAGATACTTGCCGATTTCATGAGGATTTTTGGCATAGCCGTTGACGGCAATAAAAATAAAAATGTTGCACAATGCCCCCAAAATCACCAGTGACACGCCGGTATTGGCCACCTTGGCGGCCACCAGCCCCGCCGCCACGGCATCTATGCCGCTGTCCCCGCAGATAGAGGTCATGCGCTCCATGAGGGCAAAAAATCCCGTGCCAACCAAGTTCCCCAGCCAGATCAGCACCAGCCTGCCAAGATATCCCGGCGGGTTATCAAAAATATAGCACGCCTTGCCGGTAAATAGGGCATAGCCCCTGGTACACACCACGAAGAGCCCCACTGTAAAGAGTATAGCCCCCACCACGTTGCCGCCAGTAAAAGCATCCTTCAGCCGCAAAAAAACCGTACCGCCCAAAGCAATACACATACCTGCCAGCACCGCGCTGACGAAAAGCCTGCCATTTTCCTTCACCATCAACACACACTCCTTGCAAATGCAAACAAAAAGGCCGCCGCCAGGGCACCCTCTGCCCAGACGGTCGGCCATAATCTCATTCGCAATTCATGTGGTCAATTCCACTTCCGTCAGTCTTACGAACACAGACATTTTACAATAATTACCCGCCCGCGTCAATAGAATTTTTTATGGATGCTCATGCCCTTTCCAGCTACAGCACCCGGCTGAGAAAATTCTGCATCATCACATGCCCGTCAGGGGTGAGGATGGACTCAGGGTGGAACTGCATGCCCTGAATATCGTACTCCCTGTGCCGCAGTCCCATAATCATGCCATTCTCCAGCTCCGCCGTCACCTCAAGGCAGTCAGGCAGGCTGTCCCGCTCCACAATCAGGGAGTGGTAGCGCCCCACCTCGATATCCTGGGGCAGTCCGGCATAGATGCCATCACCATTGTGCTTCAGCTTCGACGTCTTGCCGTGAACGATTTCCCCGGCGCGCACCACCCTGCCGCCAAAGACCTCGCCGATGGCCTGATGGCCAAGGCAGATGCCAAGGATAGGCACCCGGCCCTTCATGGCATCTATCAGCTCCTCCGTAATCCCCGATTCTGCCGGAACACCCGGCCCCGGAGAAATTACGATACCGCTGTATTTCCGCCCTTCCACCTGACTGACGGTGATTTTATCATTGCGGACAACCTCCACCTCTGCCCCCAGCTCGCACAAAAGCTGATAAACATTGTAGGTAAAGGAGTCATAATTATCTAAAAGCAACAACATCGTTCTCTACCTCCTCTACCACGGTAAACATCGCCTTGGATTTCTGCAGAATCTCCTTGTATTCAAACTCTGCCTTGGAATCGTACACTATCCCGGCACCTGACTGGATATAGGCATTGTCCCCGTCAATAAACATGGTGCGCAGGGTAATACACATATCCATGTTGCCGTCAAAATCCATATAGCCTACCGTTCCGGCATAAGGCCCTCGCTTTACCGGCTCCAGCTCGTTGATAATCTCCATAGCCCGCAGCTTTGGCGCACCGCTGACGGTACCTGCCGGGAAGCAGGCCTGCATCACATCCATAGGGGTGTAGCCCTTTTTCAGATTGCCCCGCACCTCGGAAACCATGTGCATAACATGGGAAAACCTCTCCACCTGCCGCAGCTTTGTGACCACCACGGAGCCAGGCTCGCTGATGCGCCCGATGTCATTTCTCGCCAAATCCACCAGCATGGAATGCTCGGCACACTCCTTGATATCGTGCTTCAGCTCTGCCTCCAGGGCACTGTCCTCCTCCTCGCTGGCACCGCGGCGGCGAGTTCCGGCAATCGGATAGGTATAGACATACTCCCCGGCCACCTTCACCAGCATCTCCGGGGAAGCCGCCACGAACTTTTTCCTGCCAAAATTCAGGTAGAACATATACGGGGAAGGATTGACCTGCCGCAGGCGGCGGTAAAACAGGAAGGAAGGCTTGGTCAGCCTGGTGCGGAACTGCCTGCTTGGCACCACCTGGAATATATCTCCCGCGTTGATATATTCCTTGCACCTGGCAATGGTATCCGCAAAATCCTGAGGCATTTCGCCATATTCCTTGAGAAAATCCAATTTTTCCTGACGAGGTGGAACCTTGGCGGAGGTGGTAATGGCCGGGCTGTACAGCTTCTCCACCAGCTCCTGCATCCTGGCCTCAACCCTGTCATAAAGGGTATCAAGGTTTTCCGCATCCTTCACATCCGCCAGGTAGATAAGCTGGGAGGCGTTTTTCTGCTGGTCAAAAACCATCAGCACCCTGCAGATCATAAACTGCCCCAAAAGCTCATCCTCAGCCACCTGAAGCCCCCGCACCCGGTCAAAGACAGCGGCTGTTTCATAGTTGAAATAGCCCACCGCACCGCCGTTGGCCAGAGGCAGCTGCTGATTGTGCAGGGCCGATTTCAGCCCCTTCATATACTCATTCATGGTGTCCACCGGACTGCCGTCCAGGGCCTTCATCTGATCCTCCTCCTGAATCATCAGGCGATTTTTATAAATCTGCAAATTTATAAAAGGCTCCGCCCCGATAAAGGAAAAGCGGCCAAACTTCTGGTGGGCATCTACCGACTCCAGCAGAAAACCCTTGTCTTCTCCCACCAGCTTGTAATACATGGACACAGGCGTATCCAGATCAGTATCTATGGATGTAGCCACCGCCACAAGATTGGCCGTTTCTGACAATCTTTTAAATTCTTCTCTCGCCGGAACCAGCTTCATATTCTGTCACCTTCTCACAAAACTACCAAATAATTACATTTCGTCCAGGGCATGACGCATGCTGACAATCAGCTCCATGGCCTCCTCTGTTCTGCCTTCCATGATGCGCTTTACCACGGCAGAGCCTACAATCACCGCATCCGCCTGCCGGGCTGCCTCCACAGCGGCCTCCGGCGTACCGATGCCGAAGCCTACGGCACACGGGGTAGCCGTCTGATTCTTTACATGCTCAATCACCCTGTTGATAGGGCCGTAATCTATCTTTCTTACGCCGGTAACGCCGTTGATGGACACGCAGTAGATAAAGCCGTCCGCCGTGGTGCAGGTTTCGCTGATGCGCTCATCCGTGGTGCCAGGAGTGACAAACTCCACCAGATGCAGTCCCTGCTCCGCGCAGGCCTTCTTCATATCCCCTGATTCCTCATGAGGCACATCCGGTATGATAAAGCCGTCCAGCCCTGCCTCCCTGGCATCTACAGTAAATTTCTCAAAGCCATAGTTCAGCATGTTGTTCACATAGCCCATGGCCACCAGCGGAATCTGGGATGATTTGCGGATTTCCCTGACGATTTCCAGCACCTTCTTCACTGTCATGCCCTTCTGGATGGCCTGATAGGAGGCCGCCTGAATCACAGGGCCGTCAGCCATGGGGTCAGAAAAAGGCACCCCAAGCTCAATGACGTCCGCACCGGCCTTTTCCGCCTCCAGCACCAGCCTTACAGTGGCTTCTGCATCCGGCATACCGGCAGTTATATAGATAACCAGGCCCTTTTTGCCTGCATTTTTCAATTCCTGAAATTTATTCTCCAAACGGCTCATCAGTCAATCTCCTCTCCCAATGCTCTTGCTACCTGCTGTACATCCTTGTCACCACGGCCTGACAGGGTAACTACCACTACCTCGTCCTTTTTTGTATTCGGCATCAGCTTGTCCAAATAAGCCAGCGCGTGGGAGCTTTCCACCGCCGGAATGATGCCCTCCAGCTTCGTCAGCAGCTGGAATGCGTCCAGCGCCTCCTGGTCGTTGATACCTACGTATTTTACCACGCCCTGATCGTGGAACATGGAATGCTCCGGCCCAACTCCCGGATAATCAAGTCCGGCGGAGATGGAATACACCTCGATAACCTGTCCGTCCTCGTCCTGTGCCAGATAGCTGTAGGCACCGTGCAGCACCCCCGGACGGCTGTCAGGGTTGGAGAGGGTCTGGGCATTGTCGCCGATGGCACTGCCGCGGCCTGCCGCCTCCACGCCAAATTTATGCACAGCAGCATCATCCTTGAACTCATAGAAGGTGCCGATAGCGTTGGAACCGCCGCCAACACAGGCCAGCAGATAGTCCAGCCGTCCGCCTGTTTCCTCCTTGATCTGCTCACGGATTTCCCGGCCGATAACGGACTGGAAATCCCTCACCATGGTCGGATACGGATGCGGGCCTACGGCGGAGCCGATAATATAGTGCGTATCATCAATGTGTGCCGCCCAGTAGCGGATGGCCTCGCTGGTGGCATCCTTAAGGGTGCTGGTGCCGGTGGTGACAGGCACCACCTCCGCCCCCAGGAGCTTCATCTTGAAGACATTCAGCTTCTGGCGCTCAATATCCACGGCCCCCATGAAAATCTTGCACTCCATGCCGAACAGGGCCGCCACCGTAGCTGTTGCCACGCCGTGCTGACCTGCACCGGTTTCTGCAATCACCCGCTTCTTGCCCATGCGCTTTGCCAAAAGGGCCTGTCCCAGTGCGTTGTTAATCTTGTGGGCGCCGGTATGAAGCAAATCCTCACGCTTCAAATAGATCTTCGCACCGCCATAATGCTTTGTCAGCTTGTCTGCATAGTACAGAAGTGTCGGACGTCCTGCGTACTCCACATAGTATTTTCTCAGCTCCGCCAGAAAATCAGGGTCTTCCTTGTATCTGTTATATGCCTCCTCCAGCTGGTTCAACACCGGCATAACAATCTCAGGCACATACTGTCCGCCATACTTGCCAAATCTACCTTTACTAGCCATTATCTATTTCCTCCTGTAAATATCACCTGTGTGACACATTTTATACTGCGTATTATCTGCCAGAAACCATTTGTGAGCTATCATCTACATGCTGGCGAAAATTTCCGTCTGCCCGTACACATCCTGCGCCGTGGACAGCCCCTCGCCCACCAGTATGCCATCAAGCCCCGCATCGTGCAGCAGCCTTGCTTCCTCCGGCGTATGAATGCCGCTTTCACTTATCAGCGTCCTGTTCCTGTCTGCCAGGGGCAGAAGGTCGATGGTGTTCTGGATTGTTGTCTTAAAATACTTCAGATTGCGGTTATTTATGCCGATGAACTGGGCCGGAGTAGCCAGGGCCTTGGCCATGTCCTCCTCGTCATGCACCTCCACCAGCGCATCCATGCCCAGGCTCCAGGCCAGGTACAGATAATCCTTCAGCTGCTGCTGGGTGAGGATACGGGCAATCAGCAGCACCGCATCCGCACCAAGCATCCTCGCCTCGTATATCTGATACTCATCGATGATAAATTCCTTTCTCAGCACCGGTATGTCTACCAGCTCCTTGACCATGGTTACATCCTCGTTTTTGCCTAGAAAATGCTCATCCGTATGCACGGACAGCATGGCGGCACCTGCTTTTTCGTAAATTCTTGCCAGCTCCGCCACCGAATGATTATGTCCGAAATTTCCCTTGGAGGGGGACTGCAGCTTGCATTCGGCTATGAGATTCCATCTGCTTTGATGAAAGCGGTGGGACATGGCAAAGGTTCCTGCCTTCTCCTCTGCCCGCCGCTTTACCTCGTACAGGGGCAGCGCCCTTTTTGCCGCCGCCACCGTATCCTTTTTCTTTTCTACGATTTCTTCCAATATATCTCTCATAGCTTACCTGCCTCTTTCAAAAACTCCCTTATCAGCCGGGGAGATTTTTTTTTGTCTATTTCCATGGAGCTGGAAGCATCTATGCCGTAGGGCTGAAAAATTTCCATTGCCTCCCTGACATTATCTGCGTTGATGCCGCCTGCAATAATATACGGTTTTTTTACCTTTCTTATTTCCTCGGCGGCACTCTGCCAGGCAAAGGTGATGCCGTTGCCGCCCTCGCTGTTTTTGCTGTAGCTGTCTATCAGAATCAGGTCTGCCGGGTAGCTGTCCGCCCGTTCCGGAGAAAAATCCTCACCATAGCGGAAGGCCTTGATGACGCTGTAGCCTCCTGCCTGCAGCCGCCCGGCATATTCCTCTGTTTCGTGGCCGTGCAGCTGCAGGAAATCCAGACCGCAGTAGTCAGCCAGCCTGCTCACCTCATCCAGGGGCTGGTCCACAAAGACCCCTACCTTGCGGCCTCCGGGAACCATCTGGCAGATTTCCCGCACCAGGTCAGGCTCCACGTAGCGCCAGAACCTGCTGCACATGATAAAGCCCAGAAAATCCGCACCTTCCGCAGCTGCCAGCGCCGCCCCCATATCCCTGATGCCGCATACCTTCATCCTCACACTGCCATCGTCAATTCTCATAAGGACCTCACCACCCTCTCACAGCCTCGCCTGCTTCTCATGCCTATCATGCTTCTCATGCACTCAGCTTCTGGCTTTCCTCTATCAGCTGCTGCAGCTTCTTCAGTGCAGCGCCGGAATCAATCAGCTCGTTTGCCATCCTGATACCCTCGGCTATGGAAGCCGCCTTATCACCGGCATAGAGGGCGGCACCTGCGTTCATCACTACAATGTCGCGCTTTACGCCCTTTTCCTCACCCCGGAGAATCTTCAGGGTAATTTCTGCGTTTTCGCTCGGCGTTCCACCGGCGTAATCTGCCATGGTACCCGGCTGGAAGCCATAATCAGCAGGATTGATTTCGTAGGTTCTGATTTCGCCGTTTTTAATCTCGCTGACCTTGGTCTTTGTGTTGGTGGAAATCTCATCCATACCGTCGCCGGAAGCAATCACCATGGCATGCTTGACGCCAACCTCCTTCAGCACCCCGGCAATCAGCTCCGTCATGCCTGCATCGTAGATGCCTACCATCTGGTAATCAAGACCTGCCGGATTGATAATCGGCCCAAGGAGGTTGAACACCGTGCGGAAGCCCAGCTCCTTTCTGGTCTTGGCCACGTATTTCATCGCCTGATTGAAGGCCGGGGCAAAGAGGAAGGCAATGCCGATATCGTCGATGATTTTGCCTGCATTCTCCGGTGTCAGGTTGTACCGTACCCCCAGCTCGCTGAGTACATCAGAGCTGCCGCTGGCGCTGGACACGCCACGATTGCCATGCTTGGCCACGGATACGCCCCCCGCCGCCAGCACGAAGGCCGCCGTAGTGGAGATGTTGAAGGTATTCTTGGTATCGCCGCCAGTACCGCAGTTACACATTACCGGCTTCTGATGTGGTACGTGGGAGGCATGGGCAATCAGCGTTCTGGCAAAACCGGCAATCTCATCTACCACCTCGCCTTTCATCTTCAGCACCGACAAAAAGCTGGCAATCTGGCTCTCATTGGCCTCGCCGGTCAGAATGATATCCATGGCCTTGCATGCTTCCTCCTGGGTAAGATTTTCACCGTTCATAATCTTGGTAATGTACTGCTTCAACATGATAAATACTTCCTTTCTTCATTCCGTAAAAAATAAATTTTCAAAAATAAAAACCATTTCGCTCCAGGTACAATCCCTAGCTACATCTGGCTTTGTGGATTATACATGGGGCGAAATGGTTTCGCGGTGCCACCCAATTTCGATATCTTTTCTTATGGCTGCATCTGCCGCCTGCCGGGACAACCGGCATCAACAAACAAAAACGGCACTCCATCCCTAACGAGACGAAATGCCGTACCACTCGATATGATATCCTCTTGATACGGGAAGCTATCTACACTGACGCTTCCGATATCTCAGCCCTGTAACGGGGGCACCCGTTTCAGCCTACTCTCCGGCAAATGCCGGATTTCGGTGAACCCTCCTGGGACCATTCACTGAAGGCTTAACACCGGTCATCACACCAACCCGCCTGCGCGGCACCGGCTCGCTGAAGATAAGTAAAATCAGTTACTATTTCCCATTCCATGGTTTAAAGCTATTCACTTTCGGGAGCCCTGCTCCCTTTGACGTTTTGTATACTACACCTTTTTGTCCTGCTTGTCAACACTTTTGTCTAAAAAATTCAACCAGTTTTTCCGTGCCTACTGCAAAAGTGCCAAAAACTCCGCCTCGCTGATAACGGCTATACCCAGCTCCTGAGCCTTGGCCAGCTTGCTTCCGGCGGCCTCACCGGCCAGCACATAATCCGTTTTTTTAGAAACGGAGCCTGCCGCCTTGCCGCCATGGGCCTCAATCATTGCCTTGGCCTCATTGCGGCTGAGAGTTGGCAGGGTACCTGTCACCACCACCGTCTTTCCGGCCAGCTTTGCATCCACAATGCCGCTGTCCTTCAGCTCCATGTTGACGCCTGCCGCCTTCAGCCTGCCGATGATATCAATATTCACAGGGTCCCGAAAATACTCATAAATCGCCCTGCTGCTGATTTCGCCGATGTCATTGACCGCCCTGACAGCCTCTATATCAGCCTGTGCCAGCTTGTCCACCGAGCCAAAATGCAGCATCAGCTCACGAGCGGCCGCCTTGCCGATGCCTGAAATGCCAAAGCCCGCCACCAGCCGCTGGGGCTCGTTGGACTTGGCCTTTTCAATGGCCTCCAGCACCTTGTCCGTGTTCTTTTCCTTGCCGATCAGCCCCGCAGCAACCATCTCATCACGGTGCCTGTCCAGCACAAAGACATCTGCGATGTCCTTTATCAGCCCTGCTTCAATCAGGGCATGAATATTCTGCTCCCCCATGCCCTTGATATCCATGGCATCTCTGCCCACAAAGTTGATGATATGGTTCTCCAGCTGAGCCGGACAGGATGGGTTGGTACACCTGATATCTGCCATGCTTTCCTCCCTGACAGCCCTGTGGCCGCAGACGGGACAGGTATCCCCGATAATAAACGGCACAGCATTGTCAGGGCGCAGCTCATGATTTACAGAGCGCACCTTGGGAATGATTTCACCGGATTTGAACACGCGGATAGTATCGCCAATCCTGATATCCAGCTCATCGATAAAATCCTGATTGTGCAGGGTCGCCCGCTCCACCTTGGTGCCGCAAAGCTGTACCGGCTCAAAGACAGCCGTCGGGGTGATGCGGCCGGTGCGCCCTACGGAAAGCTCAATATCAAGCAGCCTGGTTTCCTTTTCCTCCGGCGGATACTTGTAGGCCACCGCCCACTTTGGCACCTTGGAGGTCTGCCCCAGCTGCTCCCGCTGGGCAAAATTATTAATCTTTACTACAGCCCCGTCGATATCGTAGGGCAGGCCGCCACGGGAGGCCCCGATTTCATCAATAGCCGCCATGACCTCCTCAGCAGTATGGCAGACGCGATAGTCATGAATAACCTTCATGCCCTGTTTTTTCATAAACTCGTAGGCTTCCGTATGGCTGGCAAACTCCCTGCCCTCTGCCATCTGCAGATTGAAGACAAACATGGACAGCTGGCGCTCCCTGGTGATGCGGCTGTCCAGCTGACGCAGGGTTCCTGCCGCACAGTTCCTCGGATTGGCAAAGGTCTTCAGCCCCAGAAGCTCCTGACGGTCATTGACGCGGGCAAAGGCCTCCCGGCTCATGTACACCTCGCCCCGCACCTCGAAATAAGGCAGCTCGTCCTTCAGCTTTTGCTTTATGTCCTTGATGACGCGGGCATTCTCCGTCACATCCTCCCCCTGTGTGACCCCGTCGCCGCGGGTAATGGCCTGAGAAAGCACTCCGTCACGATAGCGAAGAGCCAGGGAAAGGCCGTCAATTTTTTCCTCCACCACAAACTCCGGTGCCTCCAGCGCAGAGATGGCGGAATTCACAAAATCCGCCACCTCCGCCTTGGAAAAAACATCCTGCAGGGAAAGCATGGGCACATCGTGCTGCACCAGCACCCCTGCCTCACGCCGCGCCGTACCGCCTACCAGCTGGGTAGGTGATGTCTTGGTAATCAGCTCCGGATACTCACCCTCCAGGGCCTTCAGCCTCTGCATGAGCAAATCATACTCATAATCGCTGATTTCAGGATTATCCTTGTCATAGTAGCATTTGTTATGATGGCGGATTTCCTTGCGAAGCCTGTTCAGTTCCTTTTTTACCGCGCTTATATCCATGTCATTTGCATTAGTCACATGCTCATCTGTATTGTTTATATCCATAGCCTTACACCTTCTTCAACGGCGCGTATTTCTGCATCAGCTTTTTCAGCCCGATGCCTGGAAAATTAATCTGTATCTCCGTTTCCTCGCCGGAGCCGGAAACGCCCACCACCGTACCTGTTCCCCATTTGCTGTGGGAGGCCTTGTCACCAGTTTTCCACTGAATGCTCATATCGGGCCGGGCTAGGGATTTTGTCCCCATCTGCACCCCCCTGGCGATAGCGGGATTGATGCTGCGCACTGCAGACAGAGCCTCCAGCCCGGACATAGGCTGTCCCTTGGCAGCTGCCGGACGTCCTGTGCCGCTGGAAAAATGCGGTGCAAAGCCGCCAACGGCTGCTGTGCTGCCGGTGGCGCCCCGCCTTTCCACTGTGCCTGCATTCTGGGAATTCTTCGAGGTAAAGCCACCGGCATTGCGGCTGTAGCCGCCATAGCCAAAGCTGCCCCCGAACCTTTTGCCGCCGCTATAGCCGCCCTCATCATAGCCGCCAAAGCCGCCCTCATCCTCAAATCTCCTGCGGCGGAAGGCCAGCTCCTCCTTCAGCTCGGCAGGAATCTCATCCAGGAAGCGGGAAGGCTCATAAATATTGGTTCGTCCATAGATGGTACGCATGCCTGCATAAGTCATGTACAGCTTCCGCTGAGCGCGTGTGATACCCACATAGCAGGTACGCCTTTCTTCCTCCATTTCCTCCGGCTCCATCAGGGTACGGGCATGAGGGAACATGCCCTCCTCCATGCCTGCCATGAACACCACTGGAAACTCCAGACCTTTGGCGGCGTGGAGCGTCATCAGGGTAACACGTTCCTCCTCCAGCTCCGAATCATCAATATCTGAAAGCAGGGCCATCTTGCTCAGGAAATTCTCAAGATTTGGCTCTTCCTCCTCCTCTTTCTCAAAATCCTTGGCCACACCCACAAATTCCCGCAGGTTTTCAATGCGTGATTCGTTCTCGATTTTCTTCTCCGCCTTGTCGTTTTTCAAAGCCTCAATATAGCCTGTTTTTTCTATTACCTCTTCAATAAGGTCAGACACTGCCAGCTTGTCCATGCGCTCCATCAGCTCAAACAGCAGCATGGCAAACTGCTTCAAAGGATTGCGACTTCTGGCAGTCAGTCCCGGCACAGCAGACAAAAGCTCCTCATTGGCAATCAGCTCAAAGAGGCTCAGGTCATTTTCCACTGCATACACCATCAGCTTGTCCACGGAGGTGGCACCGATGCCCCGCTTTGGCACGTTGATGATGCGCATCAGACTGATAGTATCCATAGGATTGAACATAACCCTGAGATATGCCACAATGTCCTTGATTTCCATGCGGTCGTAGAATTTAAGGCCGCCCACAATGGTATATGGCAGCCCCACCCGCATAAAGGTATCCTCCAGCACGCGGGACTGGGCATTAGTGCGATACATAATCGCCATATCCCCATAGGAAGCCTTGTAAATATCGTGCTGCTTGCTGATGGTGTCCGTGATAAAGCGGGCCTCATCCCGCTCATCCGAGGCCAGATACGTAGTAATCTTGTCCCCCTGGGCATTGTCCGTCCACAGGCGCTTTTTCTTGCGATGGGGGTTGTTCTCAATCACCGCATTGGCCGCTGCCAGAATGTTCTTGGTGGAGCGGTAATTCTGTTCCAGCATGATGGTGCGGGCATCAGGATAATCCTTCTCAAAATTGAGAATGTTGGTGATATCGGCACCGCGCCAGCCGTAGATGGACTGATCTGCATCACCCACCACGCAGAGATTGCGATATCCCCCGGCCAGCATGGTGGTCAGCTGATACTGGGCGCCATTGGTATCCTGATACTCATCCACCAGAATATATTTAAAGCGTCTTTGATAGCGGCTTCTGATTTCCTCATTTTCTGACAGCAATGAAACTGTTACCAACAACAAATCATCAAAATCAAGGGCATTGTTCTCCCTGAGAATGGCCTGATATTTTTTGTAGACCTCTGCCACCTTTTTCTGATAGAAATCTGCTGCCTGGGCCTCAAAGGCCAGGGGACCCAGCATCTGATTCTTGGCATTTGAAATAGCGTTGCGGATGCCCCCCGGATTGTACTGCTTATCGTCCAGGTTCAGCTCCTTGATAACCTTTTTAACTACCTTCTGGGAATCATCGGAATCATAGATGACAAAATTGCTCTTGTACATGCCGGTGGCCTCAATCTCCCGGCGCAAAAAACGGGCGCAGAAGGAATGAAAGGTGCTGAGCCAGATTTCCCTGGCATAAGCGCCAATCATATTCTCCACACGCTCCCGCATCTCGGCGGCCGCCTTGTTGGTAAAGGTTATCGCCAGAATACTATAAGGGGCAACGCCATGCTCCAGCAGGTTGGCAATCCTGTGGGTAAGCACCCTGGTCTTGCCGGAACCGGCGCCCGCCATAATCAAAAGAGGGCCCTCAAGGCACGCC
The DNA here is from genome assembly GCA_945949525.1 of uncultured Veillonellaceae bacterium. Lineage (GTDB taxonomy): Bacteria > Bacillota > Negativicutes > Selenomonadales > Selenomonadaceae > Anaerovibrio. The sequence goes on along the minus strand of CAMFES010000008.1, from coordinate 3,567 downwards.
ACTGCCTCCCTCTGGTCATCGTTTAAGCCACTAAAAATATCCAAGCCATTCCTCTCCTTCTATGATGTCCTAATGCCGTCAAAATACAAATTTTTTTCACGCCGCCCGCTGCTGCGAAAAAAAGGCGGCACAGACATGTACCATAAGAGGTACACGTCTTATGCCACCATGTTCATGCAGTATTGATGCAAGCGCAGTAAAAACTTACAGCTTTGCTGCAGCCTCGGTCAGCTGCGGAACAATCTGCTTCTTGCGGGACATAACCCCCGGAAGGTAGATGGAATCCCCGGAAGCGTCCTTGCCAAAGGCATCAGCAATCAGCTGCTTTGGCTCACCCACAAATACCAGCTCCGTGGACTCCTCCATGATGTCAGTAACCATCAAAAGGGCCATGTCATAGCCTTCTGCCTGGCAAAGCTCCTTCATAGCCTCAGTCAGCTCCGCCTTCTTGGCCAGGATGTCAGCGGTGTCCATTACGGAAATCTGGCTGACAATAGCCTTGTAGCTGCCAAAGGAGAATGGCTTGGAGTCGGTTTTGGCAATCTGGGCAGGGGTCAGGTCACCCAGGTCGGCACCGGCCTTCAGCATGGCCATGCCGTATTCCTTCAGGTCAACACCGGCAATACCGGCCAGCTTCTCGGCTGCATCCTTGTCCTGCTGGGTGCAGGTCGGGGACTTGAAGAGTACAGTATCAGAAACGATGGCGGACAGCAGGAGGCCTGCAATCTCCTTCGGCATCTCCACGCCCTGACAGGCAAACATCTTGGTAACGATGGTTGCAGTGCAGCCTACAGGCTCAATATGCACAAAAATCGGATTTGCAGTATTGATGCCGCCCAGACGGTGATGGTCAACGATTTCCTGCAGGTCAGCAGCTGCCAGTCCATCTACAGCCTGGCCTTCCTCGTTGTGGTCAACCAGAATAACCGGCTGCTTCTCCTCTACGGAGCTAACCAGCTCTGGCACCTCAACCTTGAAGTAATCAAGAGCGTACTGGGTCTCCTTGTTTACCTCGCCGACACGGATTGCCACAGCATCCACGCCCAGGCCGCGCTTCAAGGCAGCATAGCCCAGTGCGGAGCAGATAGAATCAGTATCAGGATTTTTATGACCAGTAACAAATACTTTACTCAAAATATTTTCCTCCTAAATATATTTAAAACACAACTAATACATCCGGATGCTTCAAGGCAGCCTTCCCTCAGCTTCTGGTGCCCGGCCCCGTCTGCAGAAGATTTGCATAATCCAGCTGCCGCATTGCCTCATAGGCAACGACCGCCACAGCATTGGACAGGTTCAGGGAACGGGCCCCTTCAATCATGGGAATACGGATACAGCTTTCCCAGTTGGCCTTTAGTATATCCTCCGGGATACCGGCTGTTTCCTTGCCAAATACCAGCATATCCTCCATGCCAAACTGCGCCTCAGAGTGGGCCCTGGGTGCCTTGGTGGAGCAGTAATGGAATTTATGCTCCGGGTACATGGCCTTTACCTCGGCAAAGCTCTCATGGACATGCACCTTTACCAGATGCCAGTAATCCAGCCCAGCCCGCTTCAGATGCTTATCATCAATGGAAAAGCCCAGAGGCTTCACCAGATGCAGCTCTATGCCTGTAGCGGCGCACAGGCGGGCTATATTACCGGTATTGCCGGGAATTTCCGGCTCAATCAATACAATGTGCATTTTCTGTCACCTGCAGCCCGTCAATCGCAGTCAGCAGTAACTACCGCACCCTTGGAAGCGGAGGTAGTCAGCTTGGCATAGCGGGACAGGTAGCCGGTCTTAATCTTCGGCTCAGGCTTTACCCAGGCGGCCCTGCGCTTTGCCAGCTCCTCATCGCTGACACGCAGCTCCAGCTTGCGGTTCGGAATATCAATGTCAATGATGTCCCCATCCTCAATCAGGGCAATCGGGCCACCAGCCATTGCCTCCGGGGAAACGTGGCCGATGCAGGCACCGCGACTGGCACCGGAGAAACGTCCATCAGTAATCAGTCCAACCTTCAGGCCGCGTCCGGAAATAACGGCGGTAGGATTCAGCATCTCCTGCATGCCAGGGCCGCCCTTCGGGCCCTCGTAGCGGATAACCACCACATCACCCTCTACAATCTGCCCCTCCATAATGGCGTTCACGGCAGACTCCTCGGAGCTGAAGCACTTGGCCTTGCCGGAGTAAACCAGCATATCCTCTGCTACAGCGGAGGCCTTTACTACAGCGTTCTCAGGGCAGAGGTTGCCGGACAGGATGGCCAGGCCGCCCTCCTTGCGATATGGCTCCTCCACTGTCCTGATAACATCAGGGCGAAGCGTCCTGGCATTGGCAATCTTCTCCTCCACGGTGCCCACGACGGTCATGGCATCGGTGTGAATTACGCCCTTCTTGGACAGCTCCTTCATTACGGCATTGATGCCGCCAGCCTCGTTCAGGTCAACCATGTGATGGGCGCCTGCCGGGCTCAGCTTGGCAATATACGGCGTGCGGCGGCTGATTTCATCAAACTTGGCAGCCGGCAGCTCAATACCTGCCTCATGGGCAATAGCAGTCAGATGAAGCACTGTATTGGTGGAGCCGCCGATACCCATATCGACAGTGATAGCATTCTCAAAGGCCTTTTCGGTCAAAATATCCCGAGGCTTGATGTCCTTTTCAATCAGGTTCATGATGACCTGACCGGCACGCTTGGCCAGCTGGCGGCGGGCACCGGTGTAGGCGGCAGGAATGGTGCCGTTGCCCGGCAGGCCCATACCCAGGGCCTCGGTCAGGCAGTTCATGGTATTGGCTGTAAAGAGGCCTGCACAGGAGCCGCAGCCAGGGCAGGCAGCAGCCTCGATGGCAGTCATATCCGCCTCGGAAATCTTGCCGGCGGCAAACTCACCGGCAGCCTCAAAGGACTGGCTTACACTGATGTCACGGCCATTGTAGCGGCCAGGCAGCATAGGGCCGCCGCTGACAACCACGCAAGGAATGTTCAGGCGGGCAGCTGCCATCAGCATGCCAGGCACAACCTTGTCGCAGTTCGGTATCAGCACCAGGCCGTCAAAGCCGGTAGCAGTAGCTACAGCCTCAATGGAATCAGCAATCAGCTCGCGGCTGGCCAGGGAAAACTTCATGCCGGTATGCCCCATGGCGATGCCATCGCACACGCCAATAGCCGGAAACTCCATCGGAGTACCACCGGCAGCAGCAACCCCCAGCTTGGCGGCCTCAGCTATCTCCCGCAGATGAATGTGTCCCGGAATAACCTCGTTAAAGGAATTGCAGATACCGATTAAAGGCTTTTTCAAATCTTCAGGGCCAAAGCCCATGGCATTAAACAAAGAACGATGAGCGCATCTGGTCGCGCCCTTCTTGACAACATCAGACTTCATTGCACAACTCTCCTAAAATATAAATTCAGTTTCACATTATTTTACACCAAAATCAACGTCACGCCAATAGGTAAAACGAAAATTTGTTTAAAAAGCGATTCCGGACAGCAAAAAGCCCCGGCATATACCGGGGCAAAATATCGGATGGTGGCTGCGAAGAGACTTGAACTCCTGACACTCCGGGTATGAACCGAATGC
>CAMFES010000007.1 GCA_945949525.1 uncultured Veillonellaceae bacterium | reverse complement strand
ATGCCCACTACAACTATCTTTCCCATATCAATGCTACCGTCACTTTCTCGTATTTCCTCTTCGGCAGGGCAACCCTTCCCCGCTTTGCACAGCACAATGCCGCCGCCTCGCAGACATTCCCCACGCCGATATTTTTCCTCACAAAATCTGACTCCTTCAGGTCATAACGCTCAATGGCCGCTGCCAGCTGCTGATTGTCAAAAAAATCAATGGGCACCTGCAAACCCTTGGCCGCCGCCAAAAGCCCCTCTTCATCGGACTTGACCACCGTACTGGCCAGCCGGTCAAGCCTCTCTGCCCGCCAGCCCAGAAGCCCGCAGGCATCCTGCAGCGCCGCCAGCACCAGCTCGGCAGGTGTTCCCCTGCGACAGCCAACGCCTGCTATCAGCCGCCTTGGACGCAGATAAAGCACCCGGCTGTCCGGCACCCCGGTCCGGTCACTGAGAACGACATACAGCCTCTCCTGCCCGGCCCCTTCACAGCTGTCAGCTGCCGCGGCTATACCGCCCGGACTGCCTGCCAGCTCCTCACCATCCACCAGCTCATAGGGCACACGATTGGCAATCAGCCGCCTCTCGTACTCAGCCCTGCATTTTAGTCCCCTGTCCAGCAGATAGGCAAGCTCCCTGCCCCGCAGCAGCGCTCCGTTGAAAACCACCAGATTTTCCTTGGGATATGGCACCATGTCCAGCCGTCCTGCCAGAGCATCGGGAGCCAGCAGCTGATTGACATCCGTCGCCGTAGTAATCACGGGATTACTGCCCAGCCCTTCCGCCAGAAAGCGGGTCAGCTCGTTAGCACCGCCCACATGACCTGACAGCAGGCTGATGATATTCCGCCCCCTGTCATCCAGCACCAGCACCGCCGGATCCGACAGCTTGCTGACAATATAAGGGGCAATTGAGCGCACCACAATCCCTGCCGCCATGATGAAAATCAGGGCATCATAACGGGCGAAGGCATCTGCCATTTCCTCCGAAAGCTTTTTGTAATACCGCACCTCCGAGGCGGCTGTCAATGCCCCATCGCCATGCTCCGCCTTGTTCTGCCCCTGTACATCACCATGCTTTGCCCAAAGCTTTTCCTGCAAAAACACGGTCACCTGCGCCCCGTCACATGCCGCGGCAATCCTTCCTGCCAGTGAGCATCCATTACCCGTAGAAGCAAAAACTGCATATCTCATAGCTATTTGCTGGCTTCCCTGAACATGTGGCTGAACTCAGGAGCGTAGAGCCTTGAAAGCTCATAGTCCGCCGCCAGGCAATTGCTCACCACAATCATAGCCGTGCGGTCAATGCCCTTATCCGCAATTTCCTCGCAGATGGTGGCAAGGGTAGCCCGGACAATCTTCTCCTCCGGCCAGGATGCCCTCTGCACGATGGCAATCGGCGTTTCCGGCCTATAGCCGCCGGCAATCAGCTCCTCCACCACCTTGTCCAGCATGGTAATGCTCAGGAAGATGCACATGGTGGCCTGATGCTCTGCCAGCGAGCGCAGCTTTTCCCTGTCAGGAACCGGTGTCCTGCCCTCATTTCTGGTGATGATGACCGTCTGGGAAATCCCCGGCAGGGTATACTCCTGCTTCAGCGCCGCCGCCGTAGCCAGGAAGGAGCTTACCCCCGGCACCACCTTGTATTCAATCCCCAGCCTGTCCAGCTCATCCATCTGCTCCTGAATTGCCCCATAAATGCTTGGATCCCCCGTGTGGAGCCTTACCACCATTTTGTCCTGGGCCACGCCATTTTTGATAACCTCAATCACCTGTGGCAGTGTCATGGACGCGGAGTTGTGAATCTCACAGCCGGACTTGGCATAATCCAGCAGGGCAGGATTCACCAGTGAACCTGCATAAATAATAATATCGGCCTCTGCAAGCAGCTTCTGTCCCTTGACAGTAATCAATTCCGGATCCCCCGGCCCGGCACCAACAATAAATACCTTCATCCTTATTGCCTCCTAAAAATTAATCAGCTGACAAAAACAGTCACTGCCCATACATTTCTCGATTGCTCTAAAAGCATCCTCCCCTGACGAGGGGTGCTATTTTATCTTTTCACAGGTCACGATGAAGATGGGATTGGCGGCCTTGGCCATATCATAGCACCCCACCTGCTCCCAGCGGTTCACCTGCACCTGCACTGTTTCATATTCATATAGCTCGCTGGCCCGCATATAATTCAGGCACTGCATCAGCGTCTGCACCGTAATGCAGTTCAGAACAATCCTGCCGCCCTTTTTCAGCAGGCTGCCTGCCCTGTCCAGAATCGGCTCCAGACGGCTGCCACTGCCGCCTACAAGCACAGCATCCAGCTCTGGCAGCTCCTCCATGCCCTCAGGCGCTTCTGCATGAATTATGCGAATATTATCCAGCCCAAATTTTTCAGCATTGGCTTCAATCAGCCCGATGCCCTCCGGATTTCTCTCAATGGCGTACACCATGCCGCCCTCACCGGCTGCCTGCATGGCCGCCTCACAGCTGAGGGAGCCTGTTCCCGCCCCCACATCCAGTACCATATCGCCCTTTTTTATACATGCCTTGGCGATAGTCAGAATCCTGATTTCCTGCTTTGTCATGGGAACCTTGCCCCGTATGAACTCATCATCGGGAATCCCGATGCCCCATTTCTTCTTCATGCTATCACCACCAATATACAATGGCTGTACACAGGATAATTTTCCGCTTCTGCCAGCGTAGTCCTGATTATAACCTCATCCTCATAGGACAGCCTGCTGCACACAGCCAGCCCCGCATCTCCCGGCCAGCCCTTTTCCATCAACAGGCGGGGAATAGTGTGGGAATTGTATTTCCCATCGGTCAGCATGCCTGCCATCCGCCCCGGCGCATACAAAAGCCTGGCCTCCTCCGGCACCCTGCCGTGAAAGCTCCACAAATCCGCCTCATGCCAGGGCAGGGCCAGCCGGGCAAAGGCCATCTGCATGGCGCTGATGCCGGGAATCACCCGTATTGCCTCTGCCGGAAACTCCCGGCGCAGGGCATCCAGCAGGGAATAATACCCAGGATCCCCGGACACCATCACCACCACATCATCCTCCTGCAGCCTGCTGCGGATAAAAGCCAGCACCGCCGGAATGTCTGCGCCTATGGCACACTGCTCCTGCACGCTGTTACCTGCAAACTGCGCCAAAGCCCTCCTGCCGCCAACCAGCACCCTTGCCTCCCTGATAACGCGCCGCGCCTCCGGCACCATGTAATCAGGATTGCCGGGGCCTATACCGGCTACGATTATTTTATGCTCCAACCAAAATCACCGCCAATCTCCCGTGCCGTATCATCCATGCCCAAAAGCTCACCCTGCAGGGTGACCAGGACAGTACCGACTCGCACCTTGTTAAAAATCAGTCGTTCCGCCCGATAGCTGGCGCGGGCGGCAATCCGCTCATATACCCCTTCCAGGCCGTACTCAGCAATTACCGGCAGGGCTTCCTCCGTAGTCACAGCCGTCAGAATGCGCTCCATGCCCTCGCGGGGCATGCCCATGGCTCCGCTGTAGGCCGCCAGCACCTCCAGCCGGGCATCCCCCACCCTATTGTGAGTGTGAAAAACCCCGGCCGCCACCTTGGCCAGCTTGCCGATGTGACCAAAGAGCAGTATCCTCTCCAGCCCTATATCAGCCGCCGCCTCCAGCATATAGCCGATGAAATTGCTGGTCTGCACCATGGCTTCCTCCGGCAGCCCCCAGCTGGCGGCAATCCTTTCGCCTATTTTGCCAGGCACAAAAATCTGCGTAGTGAAGCCTGCCGCCCTGGCCACCTTTATCTGAGGAACCAGGGACTCCTTAAAGGCCTCCTCCGACATAGGCCGCAGTACCCCGGTAGTACCGATGACGGAAATCCCCCCCTCGATGCCCAACACGGGATTAAGGGTTTTTTGGGCCAGCTCACTGCCAGCCGGAATATCAATCCGCACCTTGCAGGGCTTCGGATATCCAAATACATCCAGCAGGCTGTTATACACCAGCTTTCTAGGGCCGGGGTTAATGGCAGGCTCCCCCACGGACAGGCTCAGCCCCGGCTTCGTGGCATGGCCGATGCCTTCTCCCGCTTCAAACAGGATATTTTCATACCTTACGCTGCGGCCGGGAACGGCCTTCAGCCCATGCTCCAAGCTATCAGAAGCAACCATTGTCAGGGAAACAAAAACCGAAGTGCCGTTGGTAATATCGGGATCATCCCCCGCGTCCTTCACAATCTCTGCCCGGACAACAGACTCCCCATCCGGCAGCTGGCTATCTGCCAGCCTCTCAATTTTTTTCACGGGTATCGTCAGCCTGGTACCATCCAGAGCCGTGATTTCCACCACATCATCCACCAGACCGCCCAGCAGATACAAAGCCGCCGCCTTGGCTCCTGCCGCCACACAGGCCCCGGTTGTATAGCCGCCCCTCAGCACCTTTGCCACGCTCATCACCTGCCATTACCTGCCATCACCAGACAGTAGCTTTTCCTTCAATGCCTTATGCCTTGGCAAACAGCGCCTTGGCAAAGTCCTCTGCCACAAACGGGCGCAGATCATCCACGCCCTCACCGACGCCAATCCACTTGACCGGCATGGAAAGCTCCGCCTTGATGCCGATAACCACGCCCCCCTTGGCCGTGCCGTCCAGCTTGGTAAGCACCACGCCGGAAATCGGTGCCGCCTTGGTGAAGATATTGGCCTGGCTGATGGCGTTCTGTCCGGTGGTAGCATCCAGTACCAGCAGGGTTTCATGAGGTGCGTCAGGGATTTCCCGCTGAATAACGCGGTTTATCTTTTTCAGCTCCTCCATGAGATTTGTCTTTGTCTGCAGACGTCCCGCCGTGTCAATCAAAAGCACGTCGATATTCCGCGCCTTGGCCGCCTTGACTGCATCATAGGCCACAGCTGCCGGGTCAGAGCCTTCCTCGTGACGGATAACACGAGTGCCGGTGCGCTCTCCCCATACCTCCAGCTGGTCAATAGCCGCCGCACGGAAGGTATCTGCCGCCGCCAGCATGACGGATTTGCCCTGCCCCTTGTAGTAGGAGGCCAGCTTGCCGATGGTAGTGGTCTTGCCCACGCCGTTTACGCCGATAACCAGCAGGACGGTAGGGCCTTCCGCGGCCACCCTTGTTTCATCAGAGCCGTTGGCCAAAAGCTCCGAAATCCTGGCCTGCAGGAAAGGCTTCAAATCCTCCGGCGTGTTTATTTCCTTCTTCTTGATGCCCTTGCGCACGGCCTCCATCAGCTTCTCCGTGGTATTAACTCCCACATCAGCCATAATCAGAATCTCTTCCAGCTCATCCAGCAGGTCGTCATCAATATCAGCATAGCCGATAACCAGCTTTTCAATCTTATTGGTAATGGTCTCCCGCGTCTTGGCAAGACCCTTTTTCAGCTTATCAAAAAATCCCATGGATAAATCCCCCTAATTACGATTTATAACGTTATTCCTCATAATCCTGCAGCTTCACCGACAGCACCTTGGATACACCGGCATCCTCAATGGTAACGCCGTACATGGTGTCAGCCGCCTCCATCGTCCCCTTGCGGTGAGTGACGATAATAAACTGGGTATTCCGGGCATATTCCTTCAGGAATGTGCCAAATCGCCCGATATTGGCCTCATCCAGCGGCGCATCAATCTCGTCCAGCACGGAAAAAGGCGCCGGACGGTACTTCAGGAAGGAAAACAGCAGCGCCACCACCGTCAGGGCCCGCTCACCGCCGGACAGCACTGACAAATTCTGAGTTTTCTTGCCCGGCACGGTCACCATGATGTTCACGCCGGATTCCAGCACATTCTCCTTGTCCGTCAGCGCAATCCTTGCCTGTCCGCCGCCAAAGAGCTGTACAAAAATCTCCCCGAAAAATTCGTTTATTTTAACAAACGCCTCCCTGAACTGCCGCGTCATGGTGGTTTCCATCTCCCCAATCAGCTGCATGAGGTCTGCCTTTGCCTTTTCCAGATCCGCCGCATTGCCGGACAGGAAGCCGTGCCTCTGCTGCAAATCAGCATACTCCTGAGGCGCATTGGGATTGACCGCCCCCAGAGCATGCAGCTCATTTTCCAGGGCACGAAGCTTTTTCTTCAATTCTGCCGGCTCCAAATCCGGAGCCTCCTCTGCCGCCCTTTCCGGCACCAGGCCGTATCTGCTCAGCATTTCCTGCTGACACTGCTCTATATCATAGTCAACCTTGGAGGCATTCAGCTCAATCTGATGCAGCTGGTTCTGAATATCAGTCAGCCTGCTGTGAGCCTCACGAACCTCCTTGTCATTATTCTTCTTATCTGACAGGCGGCTCATGCGCTGCTGGTAGACAGCCTTATGCTCCTCATCTGCCGCCGCAAACCTGCGATTTTCCAGCTGACTTGTTTCCATCAAATCACCGATGGCCTCCATGCTGGCAGACAGCTCCTTTTCCAGCGCTTCCAGCTCATCATTCTGCTGCCTGGAGGAATCCTCGCACCGCTTCAGCTCCCTTTGCCGCAGCAGAATCTGCTCTCTTGCCCTGATAGCCTGCTGCTCCAGCACCGCCTTGTCCATTTCCAGCTTGTTGGTGGCAGCAGCCAGCTCATCAGCCTCCCTGTCCAACGCGGCGTATTGCTCAGCCATCTGCTGCAGCTCTTCTGTCAGGGCCTGCTTTTCCTTTTCAAAGCCAGACAAGGCCTCCTGCAGCTGCCGGATTTCCTCCCGGCGGTTCAAAAAGCTGCTTTCCCGATTCTGCTGGCTGCCACCAGCCAAAGCACCACCGGGGCTTATAAGCTCGCCCTCAAGGGTGACAATCCTCAGCCGCTGCCCCATCTGCCTGTTCAAGACAATGGCATTGTCCAGCGTATCCATCACAAGGGTGCGCCCCAGCAAAAAATCTGCCACCTTGCCATATTTCGGCTCCGTGCCTGTCAGCTCGTTTGCCCAGCCCAGCACACCTCTGGCATCCGCCGGGATACTCTCACGATTTTGCCTGACCGTAATGGAGGACAGCGGCAGGAAGGTTGCCCTGCCCAGCCTGTCACGCTTCAGCATTTCAATGGCGGCCTTAGCAGTATCTGTATCCTGTGTAACAATATTCTGCTGGCTGCCTCCCAGAGCCACCTCGATGGCGGTCACATATTTGCCCGGCACCTGCAAAAGCTCTGCCACAGCGCCGCAGACACCCCCGCGCCAAGGCTGCTGGCTTTTCAGCACCGCCTTTACCGCCCTGCCAAAACCCTCATAGGAGTTCTGCAACCTCTCCAGCACCTGCATACGGCTGCCGGTGGTATGGATATTCCTCTCCGCATTATGCTGACGCCGCGTCAGCTCATCCCGCCTGCCCTTCATGGACATCAGCTGTTCCCGCAGCACCTTTGCCTGCTGGCGGTTGACGGTCACCGCATTTTCCGCCGCCAGCTTTTTTTCCTTGGCCTGAGCCTCGGATTTTTCCAACAGCTCCACATTCTGACGGGCTTCCTCTGCCGTTGCCGCCAGCTCCTTCAAAAGTTGCTGATGACGCTGGCGGTTTGCCTTACCCTGACGGCGGCGCTCCTCCAGCACCTTGATTTCGCTGTCTGCCGCCTCGATTCTACCGTGGATTTCATTCCTCTTCGCCGCCAAAGCCTCCAGCTGCTTTTCCAGTGCCAGAATTTCTGCATCCAGCTTGGCAGTGCGCCCTTCAATCAGCTGAACAGCTGTATTGGCCGCAATCTCCTGATCCTTTTTTTCCTGAATGGCACTGTCAAACTTTTGCCGCCTGCCCTGCAGCTCCCGAAACCTGTGATACAGCTCTGCCAGCTGGAAGCTTTTCAGCTCCCCCTGCAGCTCCTGATGCCTTGCGGCCTTCTCCGCACTAATCCGCAATGGCTCCAGCTGATTCTCTATCTCACCAAGAATGTCATAGACACGCTGCAGGTTGCCCTCTGTATCATCCAGCTTCCGCATAGCTTCCTTCTTGCGGTTTCTGTATTTGGTGATGCCCGCCGCTTCCTCAAAGAACAGCCTCTTTTCCTCCGGACGGGCATTGAGAATCTCATCCATCTTGTTCTGGCTGATGATGCCCATGCTGTCATGGCCGATGCCGGAATCCGCGAAAAGATCGGTGATGTCCTTCAGGCGGCAACGGGATTTATTGATGTAAAACTCGCTCTCACCTGTCCTGAAAAGGCGCCTTGTCACCACAACCTCGTTAAAATCCACCGGCAGACTGCCATCATTGTCAAAATAAAGGGAAACCTCAGCCACACCCATCTGCCGCCTGGTTTCACTGCCAGTAAAAATGATATCCTCTGCCTTGACGCCACGAAGATTGCGGACATTCTGCTCACCCAGCACCCATTTTACCGCATCAGAAATATTGCTCTTGCCACTGCCATTAGGCCCCACAATAGCCGTAATGCCCTTATCAAATTCAACCTCTATCTTATCAGCGAAGGACTTAAAGCCATACGCCTCCAGCTTCTTCAACTGCAAACAATCCACCAGCCTGCCATTTTATATTCCATGAAATCGATTCATCTTACAAATCTATATTCTATCATAAATTGTACGAAAAAAACAGCAGGTATACAATAAATACCCGCTGCTGTAAAAAACTAGCATGACTTTTTTGTCAAACGATGCCTTTATCCGCTCATACATACTCTTTTTAACCAAACACAATGCAATTCATCGCAAAACTAATCTGCAAACGTTTTTTTCGTAAGTATTCAAATTTTCTCTGTTGTCAATGGGCAGTGAAAAAGCGTAAATAAGAATCATATTTTCTTCAAAAATGTATTCCTTTTATTATAAAAAAGTGATATAATGTTTGTGAAATAAACTTTCGTATAACATCTGTAAATCCATTTTCTAAAAGCAAATATTTCTGTTATAATGGAAGGAGAAAGCCGTATGACCAACCCAAAAGTGCGTGATACTGTCTTCTGCAAATACATGGGTACAGAAGACCATTTACTGGCTGTTCTGAACGCTATCAAAGGAACACACTATAATGATTCTTCCTGCATCAAAATAAATACGCTTAGCGGAAGCTTCTACAGCAACATAAAAAATAACCTTTCTGTTATGGTAAGCCAACAGCCAGCCTGACAATTTATTGATTGAAATATCCCAATCCACAGATTGCTCGCAAAACCTTACCCTTTTGAAATAAGCCCTGTCCGCATCATCCATCACATTGCTTTCCAAAAGATACGCATGCTTTTTGAAGGCAGCAGCAATAATTTCCCGTATCTTTTGCAGCAAATTTACATAATTGTTCCCCTTTACAATGGCAAAGCTCAAAAATATCACAGGGAATACGCCCTGCAGCCGACGCATGCCTTCATGCTGCCAAATGCGCAAATCCCCGAACAATTCCCGCCCCCTTTCCCTATAGTCAAGAGAGAAAAAAGCATTGACCATGCTCATATTCAAAGTTTTGCCAAAACGGCGCGGCCTCATGATGGCAGTGGTATTGTCGCCATCCTCCCACCAATCCCTGATAAACTCCGTTTTATCTATGTAAAAATAATCATTTTCCCGCAGGGTCACAAAATCCTGCTCGCCAATAAAAATCTTCCTTGCCATGCACCAACACCTCCCGAAACCAGCTATGGTATTATTATAGCACACCACTGAACCATCTCTGCATAACTCACAAGGATTACATTGTGTTCCTCGGTAAATTGCACACACTGGGAGGTGAAGCCGGATTTTCTGAAAACATAAAAACCAGCGCACCATTTGTTGCAAACATGCCTCGCTGTCTGACAGCAAAAGCTTTATCCGCGCAAGCATACTCTTTTTCCACAAAACGCAATACCATATTTCCAGACCTTGTTTATCCGGCTTTTTTCAAATTCGGCAATGTAAGACAAATCCTCAATCTGTGCCAGCGCCTCCAATGCCTTTGCTTCTAAATGAGCCTCATCCTCTGCCCGCTTAAATTCCAATATTACGCCATAATACCTTCCATCCACAGGCATCAGAGCCAAATCAAATCTGCCATAACCACTTTCACGGTTGGATTCCACCAGGTGCGTATCCTTTAAAAGCACGCAAAATCCAAGCATCATGCCATGATAAAAGCTTTCACCATTGGCAGCATCATAGCAGCTCACATTGTTGCGCACGATGGTTGCCAATACAGACTCAAAAGTTCTGACATTTCCCGAAAGCATGGCATCCAGCATCTTGCGCAAACCGCTGACGGCACCCCCGGACATCATATTAGCCAGAATTTCACGCCCAAACAAGCTATAAATTTCCTTGTTCGGTATCTTCAATTCAGCCTCCTGACCGTATAAATCATCCCTCACTCTGACACATTTCAAATATCCGGCATTCAGCAAAAGCGTATATAAATCATCCGAATTTTTGCCTATATCCTCATAGATAACACCTTCACTGACCTGCTTTGCCACGGTCTTCCATTCCATCAGGCTGTGCAAATCCTCAGCCTGCTCCTGTTCCATCCCCTCCAGCATCTGCCTGATAATCCCGTTCCCGGAGGTATTTACCCAATAGGCACCCGCCTTGCAGCCCTCCTGAAAATACTGAATTACCGACCAGGGATTATATATATCGACACTGGCAAAATTGTACCCATCATACCAGTCCTTTAGCTCCGGCAGCTTATCCTCATGCTGTAAATCTTCTGCCATACCTGATACTTCTTCCTCCGTAAAGCCAAAAGAAGTATTATAGGCTTTAGATGTCACAGAGCAAATACGCAGATTATTCAAACCGCTAAAAATGCTCTCCTTAGCTATACGTAGTACACCTGTCAGCACAGCAAATTCAAGTGCCTCATTCCCTTTTAAGGCCTCGCTGTAAAACTGTCGCATAAAGCTTATCATCTCATCGTAAAATCCCTTTTCCCATGCATACTGCACCGGGGCATCATATTCATCAATCAGCACTATCGGCTTTATGCCATAATGACGATACAGCATATTCGATAAATTTCCAAGGCTCAAAGTCAGGTCAGCATAACTGCAAAGCTCATTACCCTGCCGCACTTTTACATAGTATTTCTTCTCGTCATCACCAATTGCGGCGGATTTTTCCAAAAATCCATACTGCCTGTACAGCCTGGCCACAACCGCCTTTAGCAAAGCAAAGGTTTCTGCATACCCACCTGCCGCCACAGCTTTCATAGACAAGAAAATAACCGGATATTTTCCCTGGTGCTGCATATACTGCTTTCCGGCATAGCTTATTTTTAGTCCGTCAAAAATATCACTGTCAGCTGCATTTATATCAAAAAACTCTTTCAGCATGCTCATGGACAAGGTCTTGCCAAAACGCCGCGGACGAGTAAACAGCGTTACCTTGCTCCCGCTATCCAGCAGTTCTTTTATGAACAATGTCTTATCGACGAAGTAATAATTTCCCTCAATAAGCTCCCGAAAATTCTCTATGCCTATTGGCATTTTGCACATACACAGCCCCCCTTTTTGGCAACAATCTCCTCACCTACATTTTATAGCAAAAACATAAGTATTGCAATAAAAAAGCAGCCCGCAGGCTGCCCCGGTTGCCAATCAGCAGGATATTCCCTGGTGATATAGGTCACAGGCTGGGTGCCGAACTCAAAATGCTTATGCTCGATCACCCTTGTATACGGCACCTGACGCTCCGTGTAGTTCATCACTGCCACGCCCTGCGCTGCCGGGCAATCTTCGCCGCCGCTTCCTTCGGGGTAACCACGCCCCACATCTTGCTGAAGGTGTTCATGTTTAATGGCAGATAGACCTACCAGCCTTCTTCATCTCATGGGCAAACACCGCACCATACAACCCACTGCCCACTATCAGATAATCATACACAGTTATCTCTCCCGTAAATCAATCTCCTGCACGCTAATTCATGCAACTTTACCCAAGTATAGCATATTACCTATTTCACGGCACCATTTTCTACAAATCATCATCCTCATCAAATTTGCCTTGCTTATGATTGCGCAGATAATCCTCCATGAGCCTGTAGCTCACAGCCCCTAGGTATTTTGCCGCAGCTTTGTAGTCCCCCTGCTTCTCCGCATTTTTTCCCGCCAGATAGCATATTTGGATGCTTTTGCTGACCAGCTTTTCCATGCCATACCAAAAAGAACGCCCTACTACCTGCCAGTAAGGCTTCGCTATCTGCTCATCTGCATACTCAAACCATGGCTTGCCTTCACCGATAAAATGCCAGAAAATGTTCTTTTTATCATCGCAATGGATTTTCTTGTGATTGAAGGCGTCCATAAGCAATATGGTGCTGCTGTCCAGAATCTTGAAATCCCCCTGCAATACATGATTGATGGCATCCTGCTCCAGCACTATATATCTCGGCTTATTCTGTTTAAAGTCAACCAATACCGCCTGTGTCAAATTCATAGCGCGCCATTTTGCCACATCAATCAGCATACAGCCGGCATTCAGATAATTTTCTGTCCTGATATTCAGCCTTTTAGCGCTTCTTTTATGAGTATCTTCGTTGACAGCTGCCAGCGGATGTCCCTCCAAATCAGTCTGCCACAGACTGTCCAGCCTGTTGACGCACAGCATATCCGCATCCAGATACAGCACCCGTTTCACATCATCGGGAACCATGACAGGCACCAGCAATCTGATTAACACTGTATTGTTCAGCCTGCCTCTGCCGATATTGCCCAGTGCCTCATCCATTTCCGTCAGTTCCTTGGTAATCTCATAGACGCATATCTCCACATTGCTGTACAGATTCTCCATTTCCTCCAGCTTTTCCATATCTTCATCATTGATGCCCTTGGCAAAAAGATGAAATACCACTGGATGTCCCGGATTTTTCAACACAATAGAGGTCATGACAATTCCGGCATATTTTACATAGTTTGCGTCCACGCCAAAGGCACAATGAAATTTTTCCTGCATAACTACTCCCCCCATACAACACAAAACAAGGCTTCCCCACGCAGAATTATCCCTAATCCTTCCATGAGAAAGCCTATCTGCTCATTATCCTGTTGTTAGAAGCTCCACCTGTAGCCCAGATTTACGCGCCAGTTTTCTGACAGCTTGTCCGCCATAGCGGTGCGGGTCAGCTCGCCGTAAAGATTCTGCTGTGGTGCAGTCTTGAGATTGAAGCCAATGCCGTACTCCATCCATGTATCCTTGAAGTCAGCCGTAGCTTTGTCATGAAGCGCTCCAAAGGTCATATAGGTGGTATTTTCACCCACAAACTCCCGAAGCAGGGAACAGATCAGATACACATTGCCATTGTCCAGCTTTTTGCCAAAATTAAAGCCTGCCCTGCCTACGAGGGAATCAGAAGCCTCCATGTTAATCCTGGCACCATTACTCATGCTGAAATCATCGCCGTCCATACGGCTGTAATTCAGCTCCACCTGCGGCTCTATGTAGTAGCCATTCTTCAGCTGCTGACGATAGCCATACTCCAGCGAAGTGTTCAGTACACCGGAGCCTGTATCACCAGTATATCTCTTATGGGTAATTTCATCATTGGCTATAATCTCATTGGACATCTTGCCATATTTCAGGATGGCATCAATATAATGTCCCTTGTTGCCCACAAAGCTGCCATAGGCACCGATAAAATTACCATTGCCACTGCCATCAGCCCCGGCACCGTTAAAATCCGCCCTGGTATACAGGTAGCTGACACCGGCAATCACCTTGCCGTCATTGCGCTCATAAGTCCTGTCATAGCCACCCTGAATGCCCAGCATCTTATAGCTCATGCCGCCTTCCATGTCACCGTCACCGCCATAGCTGCGGAGCCAAACGCCCTCCTCGACTGTATTGTCCCGCAGGTCACCCATACGCTTATGAATATCATTGTTGGCAATACGTGACATAAAGAAGAAGCACTTCTGCGTATTGCAGATGGCTCTATTGACTGCTGCCAGCTCATCGGCGTCATCATACGCAGCAGCATCAGCCACCTTTAGCCCAAACAGCTCATAGCCATCAACCTGCGCATCAACATCAATCTCTGTACTTGGCTCCGGCACGGCAACCGCCGCCACGCCCTGGGCACCTGCCACCACAGTCAGCGCCGTCATTACCTTGGCCAAAGAGCTTTTTGCCCTTTCCGGCATCATTTTTAACATATCCATTCCCCCACTATAACCATCTGTAAAAAAACACGAGACAATTATACTCAAAAAATGGATACATGGTCAACCGATTTTTGTTCAAATAACTGGGCAATTAGCTTCATTTTTTGTTCAAGCTTACAGCTCCAGCACACCGTAATGCACCTTGGAATACCTGCCGCCCACCAATCTGCTGAAGCCCAGGCGGGCAAATTCACCGCTGCCGCTGGCTTCCTTCATAACCACACGCGACCTTGCCACACGGCAGGCCTCCGCTACGGCTTCCTCCGACAAGGGACGGTGGTCAGCCACCCCCCGCAGGGGCGAAATACTGCTGCTGGCAGTCAGGGGCTTTCTGAACATGGGGTCAAAATACACCACATCCACGGAGTTGTCCGGCTGCTGGCGAAGATAGCTCAGATAATCCTCATTTACCACGTTGATGCGCCGCATGGCGGCATACAAAGGATAGTTGCCCGGCAGAAAATGCTGCAGGCCGTAGCCTGTCACTGCCGCAAGCAGGGGACTGACCTCCAGTCCCGTAACACTGCCACTTTCTCCTACGCCAAAGCTGGCCACTATGGCATCCGCACCAAAGCCCAGGGTGCAGTCCAGCACTGACATCCCCTCCCGCAAGCCCATAGCCTCCGTCATGTGATCCTTGTCCCCCAGCCGCAGGTTTTTCAGCCGGAGCTGTGACATATTGGGATGAAAAAACAGCTCCCCTGCCTCCGTATGCAGGCGCAGCTCCTTCTGCAAAGCCACCAGCACCGCATCAGCCTGATAGCGCTCCATCAGCTCCGCCACCGACTCCTTCTGCCGTGGCACCAGCTGCAGCCCCAGCCTTTCCGCCATCTCAGCCGCCAGCTCAAGGCTCTCCCTATGACATTTTCTATCTGTAGTCACTACTGCAACCACAAAACTTCACCACCAGACTAAATTTATTTATCGAACATTTTTAACAGTAACGAAAGACAGTATGACAATTATGTACATTTCAGCAGGAACGAAGAACGGCATGGCATGTACCATTCATAGGGCACTGAGACGCGCCTCGGTACTTAACGATACACAAGCCACAGGCGCAGTGTGAGTTTAGTACCGCTAGGCGTGTGGTGCAGTGCAGTCCTGTGGTCATGTGTTAATTTCGAGGATAAATCCCTAGCTGCTAGGCGCCGGAGGAAGGCATGGTGGTTCCATGCCGACCGACGGCAACAACGTAGATGGGGATTTAGACCGAAAGTAGCACATAGACCATTGGACTGCACTGCACCTAATAGCGCGAGCGTGCCCAAGAATGGTACTGCCATGCCGTTCGCGATATTATTACGCGATATTATTACGCGATATTATTGTGCGATATTCAAAATCCTGTCCTCTTAAACATCTTGGCCAGCTCATCGGTGCTGAATTTGATAATTGTCGGCCTTCCATGAGGGCAGGTATAGGGCATTGCCGTATCGTTCAGCTCCGTCAGCAAAATCTCCATCTGCCGGAAATTCAGCTTGAAGCCGGCCTTGATGGCCGCCTTGCAGGAGGCAGTGGCAATGGCCGCCTGACGAAGCTCTGCCGCTGATGGCTTATGCAGCTCCTCCAGCGCCGCCAGAATTTCCCGAATGAAATCCTCCGCTTCCCCGGATGGCACATCCGCAGGCACTTCGGTCAGCCGGAACTGCTTCGGCCCCGCAGGCTCCAGCCCAAATCCAAGCTCTTTCAGCATAGGCAGATTTGCCTCGATAATCTCCGCCTCATGACTGCTAAAATCCAGCATCAGATGCACCAAAAGCTGCTGAACGGGAATATCCCCCGCCCGGGCTGAAAACCTGTCAAACAAAATGCGCTCATGGGCGGCATGCTGGTCAACAATATACAATCCATCCGCGTCCTGAGCAATAATATATGTATTGTCCACCTGCCCGATAGGCACCATCGGACATACCCCGGCTCCGCCGCTTTCCACAGGTACAGACATAGACGTAGGCTTAGACATGGACATGGACATAGACGTAGGCTTAGACATGGACGCAGGCGCCGAATCAGGCACGGCGTCAGAAACAGTGCCAGTCACAACATCAGCCGCAATACCAGAAACAGCGTCAGACACAACATCTGAACCAGCCTCAGGCACAGCAGATGCCTCCCGCCAGTGCATTGCCGCCTGCCTGCGTTCCTCATACACAGGCACATACCTGACAGCTGCTGACGAAGCACTTCCCGCGTCTTTTGCCCCCAGCAGGCTTTCCATATAAGGCTTCCCCGCCGCCTGCTCAGGCTCATTCTGCAAGCTCTCCTGCATGGATTGCCAGCTATGGGCCACATGCCTGTCTATCTCCGCCTTTTCCACCCCGGCTGCCATATTCCCCAGCTGCCGTGCCTCATCCTTTGGCCTGATGGCATCCAGCACAGCCTTGTAGACGGCCTTGAACACCCTGCCCTCATCCTCAAACTTCATCTCGCTCTTCTGAGGATGCACATTCACATCTATCGTATTCTGAGGCACATGAATGTTCAGTGCCACCAACGGATAGCCGGTCTTGGGTATCAGGGCATGGTAGGCATTGTCAATAGCCTTGGCAATAGCGCGGTTGGCAATGATTCTGCCGTTGACGATAAAGGTCTGCCAGCTGCGGCTGCTTCTTATAGCGGAGGGCTTGGTAACAAAGCCGGTCAGCCTGATATCCTCGTCCTCAAACTCCAAAGGCAGCAGCGCGCTCCCCACAGTACCGCCATAAATACTTTGCAGGGTATCCTTTAAATCTCCATTGCCAGGCGTAGACACGGCCAGCTTATTATTATTTATCAGCTTAAAGGCAATCTGCGGATTGGAAATAGCCAGCTTTATGATAAACTCATTGATTTTGCCGCCCTCTGTATTGTTGGTTTTTAAAAACTTTTTTCTGGCGGGAGTATTAAAAAACAAATCCTCCACCCTGATGGTAGTGCCGATGCCGCAGCCTGTTTCCCCGATTTCCGGCTGGCTGCCGCCGCTGATTTTAATCTCCGTCCCAAGCTCAGAGCCTGCCTGACGGGTAGTAAGTGAAAAGCGAGATACCGAGGCGATGCTTGGCAGCGCCTCCCCCCGAAAGCCCAGGGTACCGATAGTCAGCAAATCATCCACCTTTACAATCTTGCTGGTGGCATGGCGGAGAATGGCCTTCTCCGCATCCTGACGGCTCATGCCGATGCCGTTGTCCGACACCCGCATAAAGCTGGTGCCGCCTGCGGCAATCTCCACCTCGATACGGTCAGCGTGGGCATCAATGGCATTTTCCACCAGCTCCTTGATAACGGAGGCCGGACGCTCCACCACCTCACCGGCGGCAATCTTATTAATGGTGTTGTCATCCAGAACATGCACAAAGCTCATCCCAGACCAGCCTCCTTCTTCGCCTGCTGCTGCAGTCGGTACAGCTCATTCATAGCCTCCAGCGGCGTCATGGTCATAACATCCAGCTTCAGCAAATCATCACTAAGGCTGCTGGCAAACAGAGAGCCAATATCCGCTTCTGCCACCCTGGCATTCCTGGTCATTTCTGCTGTTTCATCTATTTTGACCATTTCAGCTGACTGCAACGCAGCTGCGCCCTTTTCCAGCCCGGCCAGGATTTTTTCCGCCCTGCCTGTCACCGCCCTGGGCAGTCCCGCCAGCCTTGCCACATGGATGCCGTAGGACTTATCCGCCGCCCCGGCAATAATTCGCCGCAAAAAGGTGATATCCTTGCCCTTTTCCTTGACAGCGATGCAAAAATTCCTGATTTTGTCATCCTCCAGGTCAGTCAGCTCATGGTAGTGGGTAGCAAACAAGGTCTTGGCATGAACCTTTTCCCTGATATGCTCTATCACCGCCCTGGCAATGCTCATGCCGTCAAAGGTGCTGGTTCCCCTGCCTATCTCATCCAGGATAACCAGGCTGTCACTGGTGGCATACTTCAAAATCTGCGCCACCTCATTCATCTCCACCATGAAGGTACTCTGGCCGCTGACCAGGTCATCACTGGCGCCAATGCGGGTAAAAATCCTGTCCACCGGAGCAATCACAGCTTCCCTTGCCGGAATAAAGCTGCCAATCTGCGCCATCAGCACCAAAAGAGCCGTCTGCCGCATATAGGTGGACTTGCCTGCCATGTTTGGTCCGGTAATCAGCATAATCTCGCAATTCTCATGGTTCAGCCGCGTATCGTTAGGCACAAACAAATCACGCTGGAGAATGCGCTCCACCAGGGGATGCCTGCCATCCTTGATATCTATCTGGCCGTTATTGGCCAGCCTGGGCCGTACATAGTTGTAGCTTACCGCCGCCTCCGCCAGCCCCGTCAGCACATCAAGGCAAGCAATCTCCCTGGCCGTAGCCTGAATATCACCCAGCTTTTCCTTGATGGTATCCCGGATTTCCACAAAGAGATTGTACTCAATGGCAACAATCTTCTCCTGGGCTCCCAGGATTTTCGTTTCAAATTCCTTCAGCTCCTCCGTGATGTAACGCTCCGCATTGGCCAGGGTCTGCTTACGTACATAGTGAGGCGGCACCTTGTCCGTGCCGCTGTTGCGCACCTCGATATAATAGCCAAAAACCTTGTTGTAGCCGATTTTCAGGAAGCGGATGCCGGTCTTTTCCTTCTCCTGCTCCTCCATCTGCTGCAAAAGCTGCCTGCTGTCACGGGAAATAAGCCTGTACTGGTCCAGCTCCTCATTGTATCCGTCACGGATAATCCCTCCGTCACGGATGGTCAGGCCCGGCTCATCCACAATGGACCGCTGCAGCAAATCCACAAAATCCTCATAGAGATGGATGCCCTCCCGGCATTTCTGCAAAAGTCTTGACTTGGCTCCCTTCAGGGCAGCATGAATATCCGGCAGCGCCATAAAGGAGGTACGCAGTGCCGCCAAATCCCTGGCATTGGCACTGCCCACTTCAATGCGGGTTAAAAGCCGCTCAAAATCATAAATGCTCTTGCAGGCAGCCTGTAGCTGCTGACGCATGAGAAAATCACCTGCCAGCTCCTCCACGCTGTCCAGCCGCTGATTGATTTTGCCAATATTCATCAGGGGATATTCCAGCCATTTCTTCAGGAGCCTTGTGCCCATGGCCGTGTGAGTAAAATCCAGCACATCCAGAAGGGTATCCTTCTTGCCGCCATCCCGAAGATTTCGGGTAATCTCCAGGTTGCGCAGGGTACAGGTATCCACCACCAGATTTTCCGAATAATCCAGTCTGGTCAGCTGGGAAAGATGGGTCAAATCCGTCCGCACCGTGTCATGGAGATAGCCTAAAAGGGTGGCCACGGCCACCTCTGCCAGCTGCTCCGCCGGGCGGTTGTTCACATCAAAATGCTGCACCAAAAGCTCCTGCACATTCTTCACCGGCGCCTCAATATCCGTAAAGAGGCAGCTTGCCATCCTGAGGGAAACAAACTCCTCCAGCTCCTGGCGACAGGACAGCTCTCCCAGCACCAAAAGCTCCGGCATCATGATGCGGTACAGCTCGTCGTACAGCCCCTGCTGGCGGTCAGCCCCCATATATATGCAATAAAAGCACTCACCAGTAGAAATATCCGCTCCGGCCAGCACAATCTGATTATCCTGCTCATAGACCAGGGCAATATAATTGTTCTGGGCAGATTTCAGCACGCTTTCCTCAAGGATAGTGCCCGGGGTGACAACCTTCACCACCTCCCGCTTGGTCAGCCCCTTAGCCTTGGGGTCACCAATCTGCTCGGCAATTGCCACCCGGTATCCCTTGGTCACCAGCTTGCCCAGATAACTATCCAAAGCATGATAAGGGACGCCGCACATAGGATTTTTATCCACATCCCCGCTGCGGCTGGTCAGGGTAAGCCCCAGTTCCCTGGATACTATCTCCGCATCCTTGAAGAACATCTCATAGAAATCCCCCAGGCGAAAGAAGAGAATCTCGTTGGGATGGGCTGCTTTTATTTCCATATACTGCTGCTGCATCGGGGTAAGTTCCATTAGTGTAAATCTCCTTTAACAATTACGGATAACTACTGCAAATCGCCTTTGAGCAGCCAGGTCTGGGCAGTATGTATCTTCACCTGCACCAAATCCCCCGGCTTTTCACAGCCTGCACGCTTCCATAGCACAATTTTGTTGGTATCGGTGCGTCCTGTCCAGACAGTATCATCCGTCTGGCTGGGCCCCTCCACCATAACCTCAAGTATTCTGCCAACCAGCTGCCGGTTGATTTCCAGACTGATGCTGTTCTGCAGCTCCATCAGCCTGTTCAGACGCTCATGCTTGCAACTATCCTCCACCTGATTTTCCATCTCCGCCGCCGGAGTGCCGGAACGTTTTGAGTAAATAAATGTATAGGCCTGGTCATAACGTATCTCCGCCAAAAATTCCATCAGCTGCTGGAAATCCTCCTCTGTTTCCCCCGGAAAGCCTACGATTAAATCAGTAGTCAGGCTGGCCTCCGGCACAGCTGCCCTGATTTTCTTGACCAGCTCCTTGTAGCCCTCCACCGTATATACCCGGTTCATGGCCTTCAAAATCCTGTTGCTGCCATACTGCACAGGCAGATGGAAATGCTTGCAGATGTGACGGCTGTTCTTGATGACTTCAATAACCTCGTCGCTCAAATCCTTGGGATGGGATGTCATATAGCGTATCCTCTCAATCCCCTCCACCTTGTCCACCATGGCCAGAAGCTCCGCAAAGCTGGCCTTTCCGTGGTCCTTGCCGTAGGAGTTCACATTCTGGCCAAGCAGGGTAATCTCCTTAAAGCCCTGGTCTGCCGCTTCCTGCACCTCTTTCACAATATCCTCCGGCAGGCGGCTCCGCTCCCTGCCCCGCACGTAAGGAACGATACAATAGGTACAGAAATTGTTGCAGCCGTACATAATAGGAATCCATGCGGAAAGAGCCGTCTTTCTATGAATAGCCACATCCTCCGGCATTTCGCTTTCCTTGATGTCCGTGTCCACCACGTGCTTTACGCCGGCAGCCTCCAGCTTCTGCACGGTGCTGACCACCTCATGAATTTTATTGGTACCCAGCACAAAATCAATATGAGGCGCCCGCTTTATTAACTTTTCCCCTTCCTTCTGGGCCATGCAGCCGGTGATGCCCAGCAGCAAATCAGGATTTTTCCGCTTCAACCCCTTGATTTCGCCAATCTTGCCGTAGACCTTGTCCTCTGCCGTCTCCCGCACACAGCAGGTATTTATCATGATGAGGTCCGCCTGCTCCATGCTCTCCGTCGGTTCATAGCCAATCCTCGCCAGCTCCCCTTCCATGCGCTCCGCATCACTGAAATTCATCTGGCAGCCATAGGTTAAAAATTTTACATATTTTTTGTTTTCTGTCACCTTTTATATCATCCTTTTACATATTTTCCATACAATTCATCATAGATTGATTCTTAATTGTAACAAAAAATGTCAGAAATGTCTACAGCGGCAAAAAGTGTCACCCGGCAAAATCTTTCCCCTGTAATAAAATTCCAATTCATGCGTATAATATGTGGAAATGATGGAAAAAATCCTGTCTAAGACGGACCTGTCGGCAGGAGTTTGGCACAATTTGTCGAATATAGCTGGTAGTAAACAATATTTATTTAGGAAATGAGGAATGTACATCATGAAGAGGTTTCTAATTTTTATTTCCGCCCTTACGATAAGCATCATGATGCTTATCGGCGTATGCAGTGCTGCCAATCAGGGAAGCAACGGCAGGGACAGGGTAGCCATCCTGCTGATGGGCAGCAATGACTTCAAATCCACCCAGTATTTTACCATGATTGAGAATCATTTTATCAAGAACAATCCTCACGCCGGGCAGATTGTCCTGGGAGCGGACATCCAAAGCAAATATCAGGAATACTGGCTGGATAAGGGCTTCCTTGATGAGCAGCAGCCAACCAAGGAGGACCTGCTGGCCATGCCTGAATATCTAGGCGTTGACAAGGTGCTGGTGATGATTGTCAAGGACCCTGTGGTAGAAAAGCATTGGGCCATCACCCTCATGGAGTCCGGTGAAAAATCCCGCGCCTCCATTCAGATAAATGCCTTCCTGATTGATAGGGAAAAAATTCTCAAGAGCAAGGTATCCAACAACGAGGATGACTCCTTCTCCAGCGACCTGCGTGCCAAGCGGGGAGCATTCAAAAAGTGCATGAAGGAGCTGAGCAGCGAAATGCTGCCCCTTTTCTAAAAAGCAGCTCGGCCTGACCGCCAGCTTTGCCAGCTTCAGGCTCAATCAACCACTAAAGCAAATTGAAAAATTAGACAGCTATATGATAGAAGGGCAGCTCCCCCATGAGGAACTGCCCTTTTTACTTGCCAAACTTATTGATTTTTGTATTTGTCCCATGCCCCGGTATAATCATCAATACCGAATTTTTCAGGGTTAAAGACAGGGTCCCGCCCGGCCTTTTTCTGCTGCTCATAATCCCGAAGAATAGCCACAGCCTTTGGTGCCATCAAAATAATGGCGATGATATTGGCCCAGCCCAAAAGGCCGTAACCGATGTCACCCAAAGCCCATATAGCATCGGCATTCACCAGGCAGCCAAAGAAGGAAGCCAGCACGAAGATAATCCGCACTGTATTCAGGGCCGTATTGTTGCGCTTGAACAGATAGCGGATATTGGCCTCGGCCTGATAGCAGTAGCCTGTCAGGGAAGTAAATACGAACAGCACGATAATAATGGCCAGCACCTTGCCGCTCCAGGCTCCGAAGGTGTTTATCAGGGCGTACTGCGCCCACTTGATACCCGCCTCAATATCGCCGATGCTTGTCACCAGCATGCCGCCCTGACCGTCAGACACATTATAAGTGCCCGTCAGCATGATAATCAGAGCCGTAGCCGTGCCTATCAGCAGGGTGTCCACATAGATGGAGCAGGCTTGAATCAAGCCCTGCTTGGCAGGATGAGAGGTTTCTGCCGCCGCGGAAACGATGGCGCCGCAGCCCATGCCGGCCTCGTTGGAATAAATGCCCCGCTTGACGCCCCAGGAAACAGCCGAGCCGATAATACCGGCAAACAGAGGCTCAGCACCTATTGCCGAGGTGACAACCATCTGCAGCATAGCAGGAATTTTATCAAAATTCATCCCCAGGATAATAGCCGCAAAGCCCATGTAAATAAGACACATAAAAGGCGTCAGGATTTCTGCCACCTTGGATATGCGCTTGATGCTGCCAAAGATGATAAAGGCCAGCAAAGCACAGCAAACGAAGCCTACAATGGTACGGTCTATTGCAAAGGCTTCCTCAAATACCAGCACCAAAGAGTTTATCTGCACGCCGGGCAAAAGCAGTCCCGGCCCCATCACCGCCAGCACCGCAAAAAGCCGGGCGTAATTCTTGCATTTCAGTCCATGCTCCAGATAATAGGCCGGTCCACCCATGAATACGCCGCTGGAATTTTTTATCTTGTAGGCCTGTCCCAGCACCGACTCCGTAAAGGCAGAAGCCGCCCCGATAAAGGTAATCATCCACATCCAAAAAATAGAACCAGGCCCGCCGATAAAAATCGCCGTAGCCACACCGGCAATATTGCCCATGCCAACCCTAGCCCCTACCGTGGTGGCAAAGGACTGAAAGGAAGAAATGCCATGCTCGCTTTTCTTGTCTCCAAAAAGCAGCCGCACCATCTCTCCAATCAGCCGCACCTGGGGAAAGCCCAGCCGGACAGACAGGTACAGGCCTGCTCCCAAACACAGGCTGACCAATGCCATACTCCAGATCAGAGCATCCAGCTCATTCACCAGAACTGAAAAATTTTCCATACAATAACAACCCCTAACAAGTTTCTCCAAATTACCAAATCATCCTAAGATGAAATACATAAAAATGCAGTGAACATATTTTATATTCTTTCAGCACAACCGTCAAACCAGTCCACTGCACGAATACTTTAAATTTTCAACTCCACACCCAATAGACAAAAAATAATCAAAAGCCTGAAAATATCCCACAAAAAAAGCGGTCAGGAAAATGCCTCCTGTGCCGTTTTTTTGTAGTTTTTCGAGTTTTTCAGACTAGCAAATTTCGGTCTGCGCCGAAACTTTAACCTTGGCTTTACCTATTCGTCCTATATTTCTTGCAGCCTATTTTTCCAGCATAGCAGCCCTGACGTTATCCAAAACCCCCAGATGTACATCCATGGAAAGGTTGTCCACCGTTTCCTCCGGCTTCTTTGTGCAGCCGTCCACGCTGCCTGCCAGCACCATCTCATGCAGCATGGCCAGCTCCATTTCGTTGCTGGGCAGAAGGTTTATACCATAGATTTTGGACAGCACCGCACTGATGCCCCAGCCCCACCAGTTGGATACACCGCTGATAAGGGCAATATCCGCCACCTCCCTGGCACAAATAGCTTCCCCATGAGGCACATATTTCTCAATAGTTTCGGACAACGCTCCCATGCCCATTTCGTTGCCCCCGTCACCGATGGAAATAGTGGTAATCCCCCGCTGCCTGGCAGCCTCAATAATGCTGGAAGCATCCACGAACATGGCGTCAATGATACCGCCCCGCATATTGTGGTAATGGCCATCACCGGCCTTGCCGGGACGCTCAATGGTCAGCACATGGCTTGGCCTTATGGCATCCAGCTGGGCGGCAATAAACTCATCTGCCTCATACCTGGGCAGCATCAGGGGACGGCACCTGCAGCCACGCTTCGTAAGAGCCGCATTCACTATCCAGTAGGCTTCCTCGTCTGTAAGAAGCCATACAGGTACACCGATCGCCTCAAAGGCAAAGGCCAGATTGGCCGCCCCCAGGGGGCCGTCGGTTTCGCCGGTAAAATTGTGCAGTCCCAGCCTTACAGGAAAGCCCGTCAGGATAACAACGCCTGTCATATTCTTCAATGATTCCTGCAATTTTTCCATGGGATTGGCAGGAGCATTAGCCAAAAGCCCCCTTTGTCCGGGGTCATACCTCATCGCCTCATCCAGTTTCTTAAAAAAGCCCACAGCAAACACACCTCTCAATTCAATCCACTATTAAAATACATCTATGTTATTTTTTTACAACTTCAACGACATGCTTTCTTCTTTTCGAGGAAATCATTAACCTCATCATTTCTCATATTGGTAATAAACATGTGCCCCGGTGCATGGGTAATCACCAGCGGCAGCTTCGCATGCTCAATCACGGACTGAGGTGTCACGCCGCAGCCCCAGAACACAGGAATCTCCCCCGGCCTGATTTCCACAGGGTCACCATAGTCAGGCTTCATCAAATCCGCAATCCCCAGCTTTTCCGGCTCCCCAATATTCACAGGCGCACCATGCACGTTAGGAAAACGCCCTGTAATCTCATTGGCCCGGCCTGCATCCTCCGGCGTCATAGGCCGCATGCTGACCACCAGCTCTCCCCGGAATGGCCCGGCGGGGCTGGTCATGACCTTGGTGCGGAACATGGGTACATTGCGTCCCATGGAGATATGGCGCACATCAATCCCGGCTTTCATCAGAGCTTCCTCAAAGGAAAAGCTGCAGCCTATCAGGAATACTGCCATGTCCTCCTGCCAGTAAGGTGTAGCATCCGTCACCTCTTTTACCAGCACGCCGTCTTCAAAGATGCGGTACTTTGGAATATCCGTCAGGATATTCGCCCCCTCGCCCATGTCCTTTACATACCTGCTGCCGTGAATAACCTCCAAAAGAGGACAAGGCTTGGGATTTTGCCGGGCAAACTGCTCGAAGTCCCCGGCGTATTTTTCCGGCATAATCACCAGATTTGCCTGAGCATAGCCGTTGCACATGCCGGAGGTCTGCCCGGTGATTTCACCGCTCCTGATTTTCAGCCATACCTCCTCCGGCCTTGCGTTGTTATAATCTGCCATGAAAATCACTCCTGCTTTATAGTCACATCAAAAATCTCACCATTTACCGTCAGCCTGAACTGCTTTGCCCCGGTACATGATTCTGCCACAGCAGCCTGCTGCTGCATCCGGCTGATAACCGATGCAAGTTCCTCATGCTGCTGCCGCAAAAGCCGCTGAGCCTCCTGCACGGAAATCAGCCTGAATTGCAGGCTGTCCCCCGGCATAGACTGAGCCATCAGGGGCAAATCCACCGTGGCCACGGTGGCCAGCTTGGGATATCCGCCAGTAGTCTGATGGTCAGCCAGCATGATGATAGGCTGACCGTCAGGCGGTATCTGTATGGAGCCAAAGGCTATGCCATCCGTAATCAAATCCTGCTGTTTTGCCTTTTCCACAGCCATTCCCTGCAACCTGTAGCCCATGCGGTCTGAATTTTCAGAAACAATGTAGACAGAAGCAGTAAACTTCTCTATGGACTGCTGACTGAAATAATCCTCCTGAGGCCCCAAAACAGCCCTTATCTGCCTGTTTTTTCGGCCCTCATCAGCGGCATTGAAGCCTTGATTTACGAAGTTTTCCACATAATCCTTCGGCACCTTCCTAAGACCTGCCCTGCCGGAAAGAGCCTTTGCAGCATAATCTCCGGCACTGCCCATCGGCAGCACATCACCAGCTGCCAGCTTGCGGCCCATAAAGCCCCCCAGTCCCAGCTTGAGATTGGTTGACCTGCTGCCAAGGGCACTGACTGTAGCAAAACCACCAGATACCGCAATATACGCCCTCAGGCCTGCCTTTTGCGCCGCAATCTTCAGCCGCTGGCCTGCCCTGACGCGGATAGCCTCATAAGGCTGAACTGCTACACCATCCAGCTGTACATCAGGCATTCCCCCGGCAACAGCTGCCAGCGCGTCCTGCCCAAATTCCAATTCCGGCCCCAGATATGTGGTTTCCAGCACTGCCGCATCCTCCGCCAGCTCATCGTTGCCCACCAGGGCATTGGCCAGCTTTGCCGCCACTGCATCCATGACGCCTGATACCTGCATGCCGCTGGCCTGATAGCCATACCTGCCCTTATCCTGCACGGTGGTCAGCATGCCGCCGCTGATTACCCTGATACCTGACATCTTCTCACCTGCCTGCACCTCTCTGCTCATTTCATCATCGCCTTAAACTCCGCCTCCAAAACAGGCTTAAATTTCACATAGCATCCTGCTGACAACAGCACGGGATTTTCACTGTCGGCATCGTACAGCTTCAGGGGCGTACGGCCAATAATCTGCCAGCCGCCCGGCGACTCCACGGAATAAATTCCCGTCTGCCCTCCGGCAATACCCACGCTGCCTGCGGCAATCTTCAGCCGCGGCGACTTTTTCCGGGGCGTTGCCAGCCGCTCATCCATGCCACCCAGATAGGGAAACCCGGCCACAAAGCCCAGCATGTAGACAGGGTACTCCGGGGCAGAATGCAGCCTGATGACCTCCTCTGCCGTCATGCCATGAGCATCGGCCACCTCCTCAAGGTCAGGGCCATACTCACCGCCATAGACCACAGGGATTTCCACTACCTGCCGCTTTCCCTCATCGGCCAGCTTCATGCCGTCAATAATGGCCGCCAGCTTCTCCCTAAGCTCATCATAGCCCAGTGCCAAAGGGTCATACACAATCATCAGTGAACAGTACGTGGGAACCGTTTCTACAATCCCTGTCAGCCGACCGACCTTCACCGCTTCATCAATACAGCGCCGCAGAGCGGTGACACGCCGGTTGACAGCGGGGCTGATTTCCTGCCCGAACTCCACGGAGAGGGCGCTATCTCCCAAAAGCAGGAACCGCACTCCTGCCGGAACCTCTTCACCTGTCACGCTACCACCTCATTCTCTCGTTTTCTCACTGCTTCCCTGCCGCCTTTCAACGTCCCTGAAAGCTTTTTACGACAATACCCCCGGCCTCCAGCGCGGCGCGAAGCTTTGTCACCAGCTGGACGGCCGCCGCATTATCACCGTGGACACAGATGCTGTCAGCCCTGATATCTATGGTTTTGCCATTGATGCTGACCACCTTGTTTTCCCGCGCCATTTTCACAGCTCTGGCCACTGCCTCATCCGCATCGTGAATCACCGCTCCAGGCAGCTTGCGATTCACCAGGGAGCCATCATCATTATAAGCCCTGTCCGCAAAAACCTCGCTGATAACAGGTAGTCCGGCCTTTTCCGCCTCGGACAGCATCACGGAACCGGCCAGACCCATGAGATAGATGCCGCTGTCCACACTGGCAATCGCCTCGGCAATAGCCCTGGCCAGCTGTTCATCCCTGGCGGCCATATTGTACAGCGCCCCATGAGGCTTTACATGCTGCAGCTTCAGTCCCTGCCCCTTGGCAAAAGCCATCAACGCTCCCATCTGGTACTTTACGTAGGCACCGGCCTCGGCAGGCGTCACCGTCATAGGACGCCGCCCGAAGCCCAATAAATCCGGAAAGCCGGGATGAGCCCCCACAGCCACGCCGTACCTTGCCGCCAGCGCCACGGTCTTCTCCATAATCACAGGATCCCCGGCATGATAGCCACAGGCAACATTGACAGATGTAACATGAGGAATCACAGCCTCATCCATCCCCATGGTATACGCCCCGAAGCTCTCACCCAAATCGCAGTTCAAATCTACACAGCTCATGACACTCCTCCAAAATTCATAAAGTTTATCAAAAATATATTTATTACATACATTGTGAAAAACTTTGCCTGAAAAAACAACAAAGGGCCATCAACTGATAGAAAGCTATTCATATCAGCCGATTGGCCCATTCCAACAAAAATATTTTCTTTTAATCCAGCAGGGTGGCCTTGCCGGTGTAGTCAAGATATTCCTGAATAACTGCCTTCTCAATGCGGTGCAGTGTTTCAGGGTCCTTGCCGCCTACCTTTTTGCCCTCAATCTCGCAGGCATGCTGGCACATCTTGGAGGAAGCCGTCACGATAACCTCGTCGGCATCATACATCTCCTCCAGGCTGAAAGGACGC
Source organism: uncultured Veillonellaceae bacterium (assembly GCA_945949525.1). Lineage (GTDB taxonomy): Bacteria > Bacillota > Negativicutes > Selenomonadales > Selenomonadaceae > Anaerovibrio. The sequence goes on along the minus strand of CAMFES010000007.1, from coordinate 13,610 downwards.
TCAATCACGGTAATCCCCAGCCTGCGGCAGGCCTCAATCATGTGGGTTTTGGCAATCCCCCGGAGGATGAACTGATCGTCAGGATGAGCAATCAGCATGCCATCCTTCAAAATCTGGATGTTGCTGTGACAGCACTCGGTAACGAAGCCGTCACGGTGCAGTACGCACTCGTCAGCTCCGGCACGGACAGCCAGCTCGGTGCCCATTACCGCCGGCAGCAGGTTCAGCGTCTTGGCATTGCCATGCTGGAAGCGGGTATCAGGACGGACAATCAGCTTCAGCTCCTTGTCCGGGTCACCGGCCTTGGACTGCTTAATCCACACCCACAGCTTGCCCGGCATCTCCTTGCCATAGGCATGGTCACGGGAAGCCACGCCGCGGGTTACCTGCCAGTAAACGAAATGGGTTTCCCCCTCCACCTGACGCAGAAGGTCGGTGAGCAGCTCCCCCAGCTCACGCTTGGCCATAGGAACCTTGATATCGAAATAATTGGCGCTGGTGTAGAACCTGTCCAGATGGTCCTCCAGAAGATACACCACATGATTGCCGCCAATGGTAGCATCATAAACGCCATCGCCAAAGAAATGTGAACGGTCATTGAATGGAATCATTACCTCGTCAGGGGTACCAATCTTTCCATCGTAGTAAGCTAATTCTTTAAACATTGCAATCACCTCATAAGCAAAATCTAAGGCATATACGTTTTTCACAGTTACTACTATAACATACAACTCGTCATTTGGCTATATTTTTTCTTTATTTCCGGCATGTATACAAAATATTTCCAATCGCCCAGTCCCATGCCGTACCAGCCGTTTTTTCCCTTCATACAGCCGCTTATTTTCCGAATTTTCCGAACAATCTGCGAATGCCTGCTACTGCCAAAACAACCGCCCCTCCCAAAAAGCACAGGGCAGACAGAGGCAGCAGGAAAAAACGTTCATGCAGGACGCCGTCAGCGTCAAGGTATTCCGGGCTCACCCCCTTCAAAACAAGGAGAGCCGCTCCTAAAAGCAGCAAGGCCACGCCAAGATAGGTGCTGAACTTGCTTTTTCCGGACTCCCCGCACCGGCTCATATCATCCATCGGCTTTTCCATCTTCTTGTCCATACTGATACCTCCTCGTATACAGTCTTAAAGAATATATAATCTATCAGGAGGCAGGGGAACATGGAAGCCTGCATTTATTTCTGCAAAAGCACATAGCACCCCGGCAAAACCTCACGGGTGGCTTCTATGTCCACAGAAACACCAAGCTCCCTGCTCAGTCCGGCAAAAAAATCCGTCCCCTTCAGCTGTCCGGCAGTTTCCGGCGCCAGCTGCACCAGATAGCCGTCTGACACATGCTTCCTTCCCTCTATGCGGCGGATATCACGGCAGATTCTGACAGCCACCGCCTCCGGTGACAGCACCCTGCCGGAGCCCTCGCACAGCGGGCAGACCGTGTGCAGAAGATTTTCTACGTTGTGACGTGACTTCTTCCGGGTAATCTCCACCAGCCCCAGGGACGTGATATCCACTACATTCGTCTTTACCCTGTCCATCTGTGCCAGCTGACGAAGCTGCTGCAAAAGCTCCCTGTTGTGCGCCTCCTTTTCCATGTCGATGAAATCCACCAGAATAATGCCGCCGATATCCCTGAGCCGAAGCTGCTTCATGATTTCCGCCGCAGCCTCACGATTCAGGGCAAAGGCCGTTTCTGCCAGATTCAGATCACCGACAAAGCTTCCCGTGTTGACATCAATTACAGTCATGGCCTCGGTCTTGTCAATCACCAGAAAGCCTCCGGACTTCAGCTCCACATAGCGGCTTTCCAGCTTGGCAATTTCCTCCTCAATGCCGTACTCTGCAAAAATTCTCCTGCCCTCATACAGCTGCACCCTGTCGGCCCAGCCTGCGTCAATATCCTTCAAAAGCTCCCTGACCCGCTGGCAGACAGAAGCATCATCAATGACCATCTGCGCCACATCGTCATTGAAGATATCCCTGACGATGCGGATGACCAGATCTACATCACGGTACAAAATGCCTGTATTCTTTGTGAGCCTTTCCCTGGCCTCTATGGACTGCCATATCCTGACCAGATAACGGATATCCCGCTCAATGCTCTCACGGCTCTGCCCCATGGCCGCCGTGCGTATAATCACGCCCATCCCCTCCGGGCAGGCCTGGCTGACAATATCATACAGCCTTTTGCGCTCCTCCTCGGATTCAATGCGATGGGATGTGCCTATATAGGCCGACTTCGGCATCAGCACCACATTGCGGCCGGGAATCGTAAGGTGCATGGTTGCCCGCGGCCCCTTGCTCCCCACCTCATCCTTGGTAATCTGCACCGGCAGAACCTGACCGATGTGAATTTTTTGTCTTCCCTCACCGGCTTCTCCGGCCATCCTTCCATCGCCAATATAGAGAAAGGCGTTTTTGCTCCGGCCTATATCCACAAAGGCTGCCTGCATACCAGGCAGTACATTCTGCACTATTCCCTTGTATATGTTGCCTACCAGATGGGAATGGCGTGGCCGCTCCAGCTCCAGTCCCACAAGCTCCCCATCCTCTGCCACGGCTATCCTCGTTTCCTCCGGCATCACATTGACGATAATAGACCTCATAAAAGCCCTTCCTTCACTTCACTATACCAAATCAATCAGCGGCCTGCCCTGTCCCTTCATGGCAGTACGCCTGATAAGTACCCTTCCTGTATCCCCCGGCAGTCCATACTCCCCTGCCAGAAGCTCCAGCACTTCCCCCGGCTTTACGCTGCCGGTCTGGGTAATGGCAATATCCATGTGCAGCTTCAGCAAGGCTCCTGCCATGGACAGCTTCACAGGCTGCAGCATATACTGCTTTGTTTCTATAAGCTTGTCCGTTTTCGGAGTGACGCGATGGACAAAGGCCTCCTTAGCCTCATTATAGGCTTTCACAGCAGCAACAGCACTATCCCATGCCGCCCCTTCCGTCATGGGCAGCAAAAGCTCGTATTCTGCCTCCTCCACCTCGGCCATCAGTGCCTTATGCTTTTTCCCCTTGCAGGGCTTCGGCTCCCGCACAGGCTTCAGGCGCAGGAGCTTCACACCCTCCGGCAAGGCCCGGCTGAGCTTTTCAAACACCTCCGGCTGGCAAAGGGACTTTGTCAGCTCAAAATCCATATACTCCGCATCGCTGATTACCCCCAGTGACAGGGCGGAGGCAAAGGCCATTTTGATATGAGGATTAAAGCCCTCGGAGTAGGCCGCAGGGAGCTTGGCACGGCGAATGGCACGCTCCATCACTCCGGCGTAGTCAAGATGGGAAATATAGCGAATTTCCTCACCCTTGGTAATCTCAGCCCGATATTTATACATGCTCCCGCCTCCAGTCCACAATTTTTGCCTCCAAAGAAGGACACACGCCGCAGGCAGAGCATTTGCCCCGGCGGCAGTCCTCCGTCAGCTCTCCTGCCAGAGCCTTCTTGTACTCCCTGAGCAAAAACTCCTTGCTTACGCCCGGCGTAGTATGCTCCCAAGGCAGCTTTTCGCCTCTCTCGCGGGTGCGCTGGTTGTACAGGGTCAGGTCTATGCCGCACTTTTCAAAGGCAGCCAGCCACACATCATTTTTGAAATGGTCCGTCCAGCCATCAAACTTTGCCCCATCCTGCCATGCCTGATAGATAACCTGGCTGATGCGGCGGTCACCCCGGGCTATAGCGCCCTCCAGCACGCTGACGCTGGCCTCGTGGTAGTTGAACTTCACCGCCCGTTCCTTGATGCTGCTGCGCAAAAGGCGCTGACGGCGCTCAAACTCCTCCCTGGACACCTGTCCATACCACTGGAATGGCGTATGAGGCTTCGGCACAAAGCAGGATACGCTGATGGTGACGGTCACGCCCCATTTGCCGGTAACCTCCTTGTACTTCTGAGCCACCTTCTCCGCCAGTCTGGCAATCCCTACTACATCCTCATCGGTTTCCGTAGGAAGCCCCATCATAAAGTACAGCTTCACCTGCTTCCAGCCCTGCCTGAAGGCTGCTTCCACCGCCCCCATGAGGTTTTCCTCAGTGACGCCCTTGTTGATAACATCACGGAGCCTCTGGGTACCGGCCTCCGGGGCAAAGGTCAGGCCGCTTTTTCTCACCTGCTGCATTTTATGAGCCAAATCAATGGAAAAGCTGTCTATGCGCAAAGACGGCAGGGAAAAGCTCACCTTTTCATCCTTGAAATCAGCAAACAGATCATCCACCAGCTCCCCAAGGCAGGAATAATCCGCAGAACTCAGGGAGGTCAGGGACATCTCGTTGTAGCCTGTGCTGTCCACCAGCCTCCGCGCCAGCTCCCGGAGCCTTTTGCGGCTCCGCTCACGGATAGGGCGGTAGGAGGTGCCTGCCTGACAGAAGCGGCAGCCTCTGGTACAGCCCCTGAACAGCTCCAGCATGATGCGGTCATGGACAATATCAATGTATGGCAGCACCGGCTTTTCCACAAAAGGCACCGCATCCATATCCTTAATCAGCCGCTTGTAAATCACCGGCCTTGCCTCCGGCTCCGTCGGCTCAATAGAGGCAAAAAGCCCCTGCTCATTGTAGGTCACCTGATAAAATGATGGCACATAAATGCCATCCAGGCAGGCCACACGCTTTAAGAAGCCCCTGCGGCCATCAGGGCGGCCTGCCCCTTGCCACTGGCTGAAGAGGGCGGCAACCTCTCCAATCAGCTCCTCGCCCTCACCCACGATAAAGAAATCAAAAAAATCAGCAATTGGCTCCGTATTGTAGACACAGGGGCCGCCGCCTACCACAAAAGGCTCATCCTCGCCCCTGTCCCTGCTCCATATATGGATACCCGCCAAATCCAGCATATTCAGTATGTTGGAATAAATCATCTCGTACTGCAGAGAAAAGCCCAGAAAATCAAAATCCTTGATTGCATGAAAGCTCTCCAGGGAAAACAGGGGAATATCCCGCTCCCGCATGGCGGCCTCCATGTCCACCCAGGGGGCATACACCCGTTCACAGGCCGTATCCTCCCTGCTGTTCAGCACCTCATAGAGAATCTTCAGGCCCAGATTGGACATCCCCACCTCATACACATCCGGCAGGGCCAGGGCAAAATGACACGTCACCCCATCCCAGTCCTTGTGAACAGCGTTCAGCTCATGCCCCGTATAACGGGCCGGCTTCTCCACCGCCTGCAAAATCTCAGGCTCCAAATTTATAATCAAAGCTCATACCTCTTTCCTTATTATGCTACCTTTATCATAGCCGCCATCAGCACATAGCTGATACTGTCCCCGGCTAAAATTGCAGCTTCTGATTTCGCAAATATATATTAAGCAGTATCGTAATCGCCAGAATGTTAGTGGTCAGCGCACTGACCCCGTAGCTCATGAAAGGCAGCGGAATACCTGTCACCGGCATAATACCGGCAGTCATCCCTACATTTACCAGCACATGGAATGCCAGCATGGAGGTGATGCCCACCGCCAGCAGCATGCCAAAATTATCCTGAGCCTGCCGGGCAATCTGTATGCCCCGCCACAAAACCACCAGATACAAAAGCAGCAGCACCAGCGTGCCGATAAAGCCCCACTCCTCGCCAACCACCGCAAAGATGAAGTCCGTATGGTTCTCCGGCAGAAAATTCAGCTGGCTCTGGGTGCCCTCGAACAGCCCCTTGCCAAAAAGCATGCCGGAGCCGATGGCTATCTTGGACTGAATAATGTGATAGCCGGACCCCAGCGGGTCAACATTGGGGTCCAGAAAAACCATTATCCTCATCTTCTGATAATCCTTCAGCACATGCCATAAAAGGGGCAGGCAGGCCAGCCCTGTGCCAAAGATGCCTGCCAGCAGCTTCAGGTTGATGCCGCAGGCAAAAATCATGCCAAAAAAAATCGCCATAAAAACCAATGAGGTTCCCAAATCCGGCTGCTTCATGACCAGGACAAAGGGCACACCCACATAGGCCGCCACCGGTATTAGGTCAGACAGGGTGTTCAGCTTGCCAATCTTATCCTGCAGGAGGGAGGCCAGGGACACAATCATGATGATTTTGGAAAACTCCGAGGGCTGCAGGGTAACAGGCCCCAGCTGTATCCAGCGCTGGGCTCCCAGAGCCGATTGCCCTACAAACATTACCGCCAGCAGCATAATCAGGTTGAAGACGTACATCTTGTGGCCATAGCGCTGCAGCATCTTGTAGTCAAAATTCATCAGGAATATGGCGATGCCCGCATTAATCAGGGCAAAAACGCCCTGCCTCTGCACAAACCAGTAGCGCTCCTCGCTGGGCGTATTTACATGGGTAGCACTGCCAATCACAATCAGGCTTATAATGATTATTGCCGCCACTGCCAGCAAAAGCTTCACATCCATCTTGCGCAGCAGCTTTTTATCAAAAAACAAGGCCCATCCCTCCAGTCACAGCCATGAAAACAATTTTATCTTAACCTCATAATGATAGCACGAAGCAGAAAAAATAACAACAAAAAACGCCAATGCAGCTTCTGCACCAGCGCCTTTTGACAGCAGCTCAGTGATGACGCATATTCTGTACCGGAATATTGGCCACCAGAGCCACCGAATCCTCCACATTCTCCAGAGAAATCTCCATATCGCTCTGATTGATTACCATATACTTGGAAATTACCTTGATGATATCATCCCTGAGCTTCTCCATAACCTCAGGGGATACACTGGCACGATCCTGAATCAGCACCATCTGCAAACGCTTCTTGGCAACCTTACCAGATTTTTCCTTTTTAAAAATGCTTAAAAGTGAATCCAGCATATCACGACCTCCTTACATTCCCAGCGCCTTCTTCAGACGTGAGAAGAAACCATCCTTGGCAAAGGTCATAAAAGGAACATCCTCCCCCAGAAGACGGCGGACAATATTGTCATAGGCCATACCGGCCTGGGATTTCTGGTTGCCCACCAGCGGCTCGCCCCTGTTGGCAGAGGTAACCACCATCTCATCATCCGGCACCTGGCCGATGCACTTGATGGAGAGAATATCATCAATATCGCTCATGTCCATCATGTCACCGCTCTCCACCATCTGCGGACGTATCCTGTTGACAATCAGGCTGATATTATCCTTTTCAGCCCGTCCCAGCTCGCCGATAATCTTGTCCGCATCCCGGACAGCGGACACCTCCGGCATGGTTACCACGATGGCGCGGTCAGCAGCCGCAATGGCAGTCTTGAAGCCCTGCTCTATACCGGCAGGACAATCAATGATGACATAGTCGTACTCCTTGCGCAGCTCGTCGCACAGCACCATCAGCTGTGCCGGATTTACCGCGGACTTATCCTTTATCTGGGAAGTAGGCAGCAAAAACAACTTTTCATATTTCTTGTGGCGCACCAGCGCCTTCTTGTAGGGCACACGCCCCTCGGTAACATCTACCAAATCATACATGATACGATTTTCCAGCCCCAGCAGCAAATCCAGGTTGCGAAGGCCGGTATCAGTATCAATCAAAACTACGCTCTTGCCGCGCTGGGCCAGACCCACGCCCAAATTGGCAGTGGTGGTGGTTTTTCCCACACCGCCCTTGCCGGATGTAACTACAATAACCTCACTCATCAGAACAAAATCCTACCTTTCTATTGGTTCAATAATAATCTGACCGTCTTTTATATACGCTTTTTCTGCATAATCGCTTTTCTCCGGATTATCAGGTGAACGGGCTATCAGGTTGGCAATGCGAATCTGCATCGGCATCAGCCTGTCCGCCACCACAAAGGCCTGATAATCACCCATGGCCCCGGCGTGAACGATGCCCCGGCAGTTGCCGCGGACATCAATGCTGCCCGCCGCCACAATCTTGGCTCCCGGATTGACGTTGCCGCAAATCATCACAGAGCCCTGGGATGTAATCTCCTCCCCGTTCCTGACCGTGCGGTTAATCACTGTCATCACCTGCTGCTCGCCGGTCAGGCCGCCTGCCTGCTGTCCGGCCTGGAACGGCTGTGCATATCCCCTGACAGCGCGATCCTGCTGCTCCTGACGCTTCGGCAGGGACTGGCTGCCGGCCGATACCGATAGCCCCTTGTCGGTGAGAAACTCCTTCAGTCCGCTGCGCACCGACCTGCTCAGGTCTGCCACCACCAGCTGAAACTCCGTACCCTTGGGGAAAAACTCAGGATGCTCGGAAAGCTTTTTCTCCAGCTCCTGCTGTACATCAGCCAGCTCTGCGGAGCTGTCCACCATCAGCTGAAAGCCTCCGGCACCGCCCTTGATTTTTACTAACTCCCTTGCCATACAAACACCTCTCGCAACTACTGCTTTTTCTGCACCTGAGCTGTGGCCGCCGCCCTTGCCCTGGCCTCAGCCTCTGCCTTGGCCTTGGCCTGCGCCGCCACCTGGGCCGGGTCAGGAATATGAAAGGCCGCATCCAGAATCTTTTTGCCTATAGGCACAGCGGACTGTGACCCGTAGCCGCCCTGCTCAACAATCACCGCTACCACGATGGTAGGATTGTTAAAAGGCCCGTATGCCACAAACCAGCCATGATCACGCCCGTGAGGATTCTCCGCCGTACCTGTCTTGCCGGCAATCTCCACAGGATAATCCTTGCCAAAAATAAACGCCGCCGTACCATACTTTGTAACCTGGTGCAGTCCCGCCTGCACCAGACGGATAAACCTGTCCTCCACATCCAGCTGGCTCAAAAGCTCCGGCTGGAACTGCTTTACAACATTGCCATTCACATCTACGATTTTATTCACCAGATAAGGCTTGTAGCGCTTGCCATTGGCGGCAACCTCTCCCATGATGGAGGCCGCCTGCAGAGGCGTCACCAGGTTGAAGCCCTGACCGATGGCGGCATCAAAGGTTTCCGCCAGATACCAGTCCTCCTCGAAAACCCGCTTCTTGTATGCCTTGCAGGCCACCAGCCCCTCAGCCTCATAAGGAAGGTCAATCCCTGTCAGCTTGCCCATGCCGAACATGCGGGCATACCGCTCTATCTGGTCAATCCCCAGTCGGTTGCCCATCTCATAGAAATAAACATTATCGGAGTGAGCCATGGCCTCCTCAAAATTCAGCCAGCCCAGAGCCTCACCACCGGCATTGCCCTTGGGAATAATCCAGTGATGTCCGGAGTCAAAAATCTTCTCCTCCGGCGTAACCTTGCCCTCGGAAAGCGCCGCCGTACCTGTAATAATCTTGAAGGTGGAACCAGGCGGATACTCGCCCGTAATCGCCTTGTTGTCCATCGGGTAATAAGGATTGTTGTTGATTAAAGCCCAATCCTTGGAAGAGATGCCATTCACAAAGAGGTTCGGGTCAAAGGCCGGACGGCTGACGATGGCCAGCACCTCGCCGGTCTGGGGATTCAGGGCCACGGCTGCCGCCGCATGAGCGCCAATCTGCACCAGCTGCTCATCAATGGCCTTTTCCGCCGCCGCCTGAATTTCCAAATCTATGGTCAGGTGCAGGTCATTGCCAGGAATCGGATTTTTTTTGCCCAGCACCTGTACAGGCTTGCCGGTAACATCCACCTCTACCTGCTCGCCGCCATTGGTGCCCCGCAGATATTGGTCATAGACCTTCTCCAGCCCGAATTTGCCAATGATATCACCGCTCTTGTAGCCCTCATCCTTTTTCTTTTCCAGCTCCGCATCGCTGATTTCACTTACATAGCCATAGGCATGAGCCCCCTGGTTCTTGTATATGTAATCACGGATAGGCAGAACCTCCACCACCACACCGGGATACAAATCCTTCTGCTCCGCGATGATGGTGGTCAGCTCAGGCCCCACATCCGTCTTGATGCGGATAGGGTCAAAGCCTATATGAGCGGCAATCTTATTGTGTATTTCCTCCACCGGCACATTCAGAAGCGCCGACAGCCTGCCTATGACCTCCTCGGAAATAGGCTCCGTCAGAGGAAGCAGGGAAACGGTAAATCCGGGGTGATTGGTGACGAGAATATTGCCATTCCTGTCATACATTGTGCCTCTCGGAGCCACCGAAGGAACCAGGCGTATGCGATTGCCGTCTGCCAGATTTGCATAATACTCGCCATCATACACCTGCAGATAGCCCATTCTGGCAATAAGAACGGTTATCACCAGCACGATGACGATGCTCAGGACCCTTAACCGTCCACTAAAAATATCCTTGTCCGACATTTAATTCTCCCAACCATATCCACGTCACGGCTCCGGCCTGGGCACAGCCCTGCCCCGGCGCCGCAAAACAAAAACAACAAAATGTGGCAGAGTCCACTGCCACAATTTATTTTTTTTCAGATACATACTCGTCCAGCCTGCGCACCAGCACATGTACAGGCCAGGCGAAAACTATGTTGTAGCACAGCATCGGCAGCAGCTTGTACTTGATGTGCGCCAACGGATAAAATCCATATCCCAGCAGGAACAGGATAATCTCAAACAGGCAGAACACGGAAATCGTACTCACCCACGCCGCCGCAATGGGCAGAACGAAGCTGTCCCGAAGTACCCTGTTGGAAAAAACGCCACAGCCAAAGCCCATCAGCATGTTGGAAAATGTATTCATTCCCAAAAATCCGCCGGAAGCCAAATCCTCAAACAGCCCCAGCAGAAACCCCATAAAGCACCCCAGCCGCTTTCCCTTCAGAAAAGCAAAGGAAACCGTAATAAGCAGCAAAAGGTCAGGCCCGATGCCATGAAAAAAAATCAGGGGCAGAAACGAGGTCTGCATTACATAGACGGCCACCACAGCCGCCAGCCAGCACAAAAACGTCTTCATTTTTCACTGCCCTCTGCCTTGATAAAATTGCCATCCCTGTCAGTCTCCGTGCCAGGTGTCTGGGCCGGCGGCGTCAAGGCCGCAGGCGGAGCCTCACGGGAAGCCGTAATAATCATCACATCCTCCAGTCTCTGGAAGTCCACGGCCGGTTCCACCACAGCTATCTCCAGCAGCCCGCCGCCATCGTCACGCAGGGCCTTTACCGTGCCTACCATAATCCCCTTCGGAAAAATGCCGCCAAAGCCGGAGGTTATAATGGTATCCCCCTCCACTACATCGGAATTCTTGGGAATATTAATCATATTTGGCTTCAGGGCATCCTCGATGCTGCCCTGCACAATGCCGGCCACCCTGGACTCAGGCCTCTGAATCAGAGTACCCACCGAGCAACGGGGATCCAGCACCAGCTGTACCTTGGACGCGTTGGGAGATACCTCCGTCACCACGCCTACCAGGCCTTTCTCCGTCACCACTGGCATGTTCCTGGCGATACCATCGCTACTGCCCCGGTTGACCACAATCATGCTTGTCCAGGTGGCCTGCTCACGGCCAATAACCTGGGCCGCCATCAAATCAAACTGAGTGGCAGCCTGCTTATAGTCCAGAAGATTACGCAGCCGCTCATTCTCCGCAGCATACTCGGCCGCCGTCAGATTCTGCTGCCTGAGCTGCACCACCTCGTTTTTCAGCATCTCATTCTGGTAGTAGGCCGACACCATCTCCCAGATAGCCGAGGTAACGCCGTGTACCTGATAGCCTGCCCAGGAAATCGCCCGCTGAAATGGCGCCAGTGCGCTGGTAACAGCCTGGCTGCTGACAGGAGCGGCAAACCTGCCCCTGGCGGCAAAAAATATAATCACAAAGACACTGACCGCCACAAAAATCAGCAGCCAGACCGTGCGCTGTGAATTTTTCTCTCGCCGTACCCTGTTCATCTTATCTCAACTTCTTCGTAGTCATAACAACACGCTTCAAAAGCTCAATATTCTCAAGGGAACGTCCGGTGCCCTCACCCACACAGGAAAGCGCATCCTCGGACACCAGCACCGGCATGCCGGTTTCACGGCTCAGGAGCTTATCAAGGCTGGTCAGCAGGGAACCGCCACCGGTCATCATGATGCCATGATCCATAACATCAGCAGCCAGCTCAGGCGGCGTCTTCTCCAAGGTACTCTTTACTGCATCAACAATCTTCTGCACCGGCTCGCTGAGAGCCCCGCAAATCTCGCTGGATACAATCTTGACCGTCTTTGGCAGTCCGCTGACCAAATCGCGGCCACGGATATCCATGCTCTTCTCCTTGGCAGGCTCTGCAATAGCCGTACCGATATTAATCTTTATCTCCTCGGCAGTACGCTCACCAATCAGCAGATTGTACTCCCGCTTGATATACTGAATAATGGAAGAATCCATCTCATCACCGCCGATGCGGATAGAGCAGCTGGTAACAATGCCCCCCAGGGAAATAACCGCAATCTCCGTAGTACCACCGCCGATATCAACCACCATGGAGCCGGTAGCCTCCTCTACAGGCAGCCCTGCACCGATAGCTGCCGCCATAGGCTCCTCGATGAGATAAGCCTCACGGGCACCGGCCTGCTGAGCCGCATCGATAACTGCACGCTTCTCCACCTCGGTAACGCCGGAAGGAACGCCCACTACCACCCGTGGACGCACGAAGGACTTTGTATTCATGGCCTTTCTGATAAAATACTTCAGCATGGCCTGAGTTACATCAAAATCAGCAATAACGCCGTCCTTCATAGGACGAATAGCCACAATGCTGCCCGGAGTACGGCCAATCATGCGCTTTGCCTCATCACCTACAGCCAGTACATCCCCGGTATCGCTCTTTATTGCCACAACGGACGGCTCACGGAGGACAATCCCCTTGCCCTTGATATGAACCAAAGTGTTCGCTGTTCCCAAATCAATACCCATGTCATGGGATAAACCGCCAAAAATGTTCCACATAATAAAAAACTACTCCCTTCAAAGATATAGCAAAAGATACAGACGCAGCCATATCTCAATCCAACTCAATACAGCAATCTCTATTTTATCACACCTTTTTCCTTTAGGGAAATATAATTATCATTTCCCAGAATAATGTGATCCAGTACAGGTATGTCCATCACCCTGCCCACCTGCACCAGCCGGGCAGTAATCTCAATATCCTCCTTGCTGGGGGTGGGATCACCGCTGGGGTGATTATGAACCAGAATGATGGATGCCGCCGTCTGCTGGATAGCAACCTTGAACACCTCCCTGGGATGCACCACGGAGGCCGTCAGGCTGCCAACAGAAACAATAGGCATAGATAAAATATGATTTTTTACATTCAGCAAAATAACGGCAAAATTCTCCCTGTCCTCATACCTGAAGCGCGGCATGGCATAATCAGCCGCATCCTCCGGACAGGTCACCACGGCCCTTTGCCTGACCGCACTGCTGCTGAGCCTCTTGCCCAGCTCCACAGCCGCCATAATCTCGGCCGCCTTGGCACTGCCAATACCGCGGATTCCCATCAGCTCACCTGCCGACATCCGGGCCAGCGCCGAAACACCGTCCTCCCTGTGCATACCGAGAATTTCCTGAGCTACCTGCAGTGCTGACTTTTCCCTTGAGCCATTTCTCAGCACAATCGCCAGAAGCTCTGCATTGCTCAAAAACCCCGGTCCCAGGGCCAGAAGCCTTTCCCTCGGTCTTTCATCAACCGGAAGCTCCCTCACCATTGCCATACAAATCAATCCCCGCTTTCTCAGCAAGGCCGTCAAGACAATGGAGCGGCAAACCTACGACATTGGAATAGGAACCTCTGATTTGTTCAATAAAGACAGCCGCCCGTCCCTGAATACCATAAGCACCAGCCTTGTCAGCGGGCTCGCCGGT
>CAMFES010000006.1 GCA_945949525.1 uncultured Veillonellaceae bacterium | reverse complement strand
TCGTATCCGCATCTGTAAGGCAGGAAAAGCAATACCTGATCCAGAATGCCAACTTGTCAATTATCTTTCGCTTGTCATTATTGCAATCCGCTGTTAAAAATGATATAAACTGGCTGTCACTAAATGTCTTTGCAGACAGGCTCCCCTTCCATGCACTGTAATCCTCATATTCGCGGTTTATCCTGCCATATAGCGTTGCCATATCAGCCGTATCATTTTTACTTCCACCATTGGGCAGGCCACTATGATGACCGGCAATACAGTAAGCCATCATAAATCCTAGCAGGCTGCCGGGATAATTCTCTACGCACAGCTGGGCACCGCAGCCGGAATGTTCTACCCTGACGTCTTCACCTGAAATCCTGCGCTGAAACAAAGCCTGAAATTTACCTACATCATGAAACAGCCCCGCATTAAATATTACATTCCCCAGCGGCTGAACTGAAAAGGCTTCCGCCAGTTTGGCCACATTATAGCTATGCTCCTCTACGCTCTGATAAGTATCATCTTTTTCATTGATGTGCGCAATATACATGAACATCACCCATTCGCATCAGCTTCACAAATCATTAATGATTAATTATATTCTGACTATCTTACTATGTTTAACATATTCTACATGTTTAAGAAAACTCCTGCTAGAATTATAATCTTTTTGCAAGTATTTTTACTTTCCTAATCCAAGCAGCCATTATAACTCATCCGCTACGCCTGCCATTACATAACATAAGAACTTATGCGTAGTGATTTATTGACACGTATTATACACGTGTAATACAATATATTTAAAGGCGGAAGGCAGATGCCAAAGAAATTCAAGGATATTATAAAAATAGTCGAAGAAGATGGCTGGAAGCAAGTTTCTCAGCGTGGAAGCCATCGAAAGTTCAAACATCCTACTAAACCTGGTTGCATCATCATTGCTCCTCACAAACTCAGTGATACGATTGCATCTGGTACAGAAAAATCAATATTGCAACAAGCAGGACTTCTCTAAGCCCTACGATACTCAGGAGGAATTGTTATGTATAAAAAGTTGCCAAATCACTATGTTTACCCCGCCGTTATTGAGCAGACAGATGAAAACTATTGCCTCTATTTTCCTGATCTGCCTGGCTGTGTTGCCAGCGGCGATACTGTTGAGGAAGCTGTTGAATTAGCTCAAACAGCCGCACAGGAATATTTGTGGGAGCTAGAGCATGACAACGAAGAAATTCCAGCAGCTACCCCTGCCAGCTCTCTTTCCCTGAATGATGGGGATGCCATTTGCATCGTCGATATTGCAATGTTTGCCATCCGTGCAAAAATGGACAACCGTACTGTAAAAAAGACTTTGACGATTCCGTGGCATCTCAATGAACTGGCTGAAGCAAAGCACATAAACTTTTCCCGTGTACTACGTGAAGCGTTACAGGCCCAACTCAGCGTTTGAACCGCTTCATTCATCTGTTATGCATTAATCAACACATCCTAATTTATCTACCTATAAATCTTCCTGACAAGAATGATTATGTTCATGTCAAACAATGCGCTTCGGTAGTGTCAAGGCTTTTCAGCTAATCGGCATATTTTACGTTGGCAGATATATTTCGCTCACTTCTATATTGCAACTATCCCCGCTAATCATAAAAAATGGCCTTCAAGACAGCTTTTCCGCCGTCTTGAAGGCCATTTCGCTCTAAAAAACTCACACGAGCCTTACTTTTACTTGCCGGTTCTTCCCCGTACTGGAACAGCAAATATACACCTAAATTTACGCATCTGTTATACATCCATTATACATTATATGCAACATATTGTACATCTATGTTGTTTGTATTGTGTTGTGTTGTTATTTAGGTTCTCCGAAGACCCTCTGCATACCTTCCACCGTAATCAGCCATGTTGAACCTGACTGTCTGGTTTCCTCGGCAGTAAATCTCGGCGGTGCTTTCTTGTAGCCTGAGCAGGCCTGGCGGACTGTTACCTTGGCAATTCCCCAGCGTTCAGCAGCTTCCGTAGCTGTCATGACCTCATTTATTTTGCTCATTCCGTTCTTTCCTTTCCTTAACGATGTAATAAATAGCGATACCTGCAAGCACTCCCTGTACGATATTTACCGCAATTTCTGCCCCGAGCAGGGTTTTGGAGGCAATGCACAATGCTGCCATGCCTAAAAATAAAGTGGAATTTTTCATTTTGATTTTTTCGCAGATATGATGTAAAATGGATACAGGAGGCAGGGCCGCAGCCCCACCTCGGTTTTTTTCTTACCGGTTTAAGCTATCAATCAGTTTAGCGATTGCTTCAATCACTGCTGCTACTGCGAATAACAGCTTTGTGATTGCTTTGATTAGCTTGAATCGGTTTTTATTTTGCTCATATCTGCAACCTCCTTTCTATGTTTTAATTATAACAAATTATCATCTTTTATCAATCTTTTTCGATTGATTATGGTGAAAAATAACGACTATCCAGTTATATTCTGAATAGTCGGTTTATATTGCTTTTACCTCTTTACTCTACTTGTCTTTGCAGTTTAATTTATTTAGGATATACCACCATGCGCAAAGTAATATAACTGCAAGGATTATTGTTGATATTCCCGTAAACCAAATTCCCCATGCATTACAAAACTGTATGACCCCTGCCAATAAGCTATTACTCATTACAAAGTAAATCCACAAAGACAGTATCAGCAATGTTACTATTACAGCATTGGGAATTACAATAAAGTGATACTTTTGTGCGTAATTGGTAGGTACTTTTTCATTATTCTTGAAATTTAAGTTATTAAGCTTAGCGATGCAATACAAAAAGATGTACACCAAGTTCAATAGACCAAAGCTCCAGATACATCCTATAACCATCAGTTTACTCAAAGGGGTATCCGTCATTCCTGAAAATGCTGTTTCTATAGAATTAATACCACCAAATATAACAAAAGACAGTGCTGTAAATATACCTATCATGGTAACCATGTGACTATTTATGTCGTGATAAAGTTTCTCTTTTTCTATACGCATCTGCCGTTCGAATTTTTCTTGGTATTCTTTATCAGATATATGCAATTTTTGATACTGTTGCTGAGCTAGGTTTACATAATCCCATAGCTTTAATATATTTCTAAACACACCAACACTATTGCTATCGGAGTCTAAGTTGTTTTTATAGCAATACTTTACTAAAAAATCCACATTACTAACAATTTCTTCTACAATGTTATCATTCACATTATTTTTCTGATATGCAAATATTCTGTTGCTTATAGTAGCGTATAATATCCGTTCGTGTTGTTCAATATATTGTTTGATTTTACTAACTACATTTTTGCATTCCTCATCACCAAACTTAGATGATGGCATGCTTATCTGAGATATAATAGCCATTATTTCAGCTTCCATTTCAGAACGCTTATCAGGTTCTTCCTGCAATCCCAACCCTTGAGTATTAGTTACTTGCTCAATGTCTATTTCTGATTCCGCCATATTAATCCTTTTTAAAGAAATTTCTTATACTGCTAGTGGTTATCTCTTTGTTAGCATGAGGTTTATATGCCTCAATCCATGGACTTTGCCTATGTGTAATCTGAACTAAGTCCGAAGCACTGTATTTTGAGCATTTATCTATCATTCGGTTAATACGCTTCTTATCCGATTCTTCCAGCCAAAACGCAGAATTATCTTCTACATATGGTATAGCTGCTCCTCCATATATTTTGTACTCATGATAAACCTCTGGCACAACAGGGCCAAAAGACCATGCCTCTATGTGCTGAAAAAAGCAACATTCATCCTTGTTTACTAAAAATTCAGCCTGCAAAAAATACAATATTTTCTGTAATTTCAAATTGCTTACAGTAGTACCAGTTTCATGGCAATGTTGCACTACATATGCAGCAATATCCAATGCATCATAAGTCATAACTCAACCTCCTCTACACGTAAACAAAACCGCCCAAAGGCGGTACAATAAAACACGATATCTATGTAACCATTATAGCTATTTATCATATTTTTTTCAAGATAGCAATTAATATTGTTTATAAGTAAAGTAATACAACATACACTTACACGAATGAGAAGCTGACAAATCATAAAGAGCTATAAATTTGCCAGCCTCTCTTTGTTATTTACACTCAGCTAATATAGTCTGTGTTTTCTCTGGATGGTCTTTGATGAATTTTGCGAAAGCCTTAATTGCTTCCCACTCTGCATCCGATGCCCTCAATGAGCGCATTTTTCTTTCTGTACCATCAACCGCCCCTGGACGTCTGCCAGCTCCTGCACGTTTACCGCCCCAAGTATTTTTTTGTTCCATGCCTATTCCTCCCCACTCATTTTCCAAATCAGATACCCCGTAACAATAGTCCAGGTAATATACAGCAATACGGATGGCTCAGTATTCCAGCTACTAATCACCAGCAGGACAACAAGCCCCCAATAACCTTTGCTCACTCTCTTGATTCTTTTTAGCATTTCGTTTACAATGGATTTAGGATATTGGCAGGAACATTTCTGCTCCTGCCGTCCTGTTACTTTCTGAAGCGTTTCTTGGTCTTTCGCTTGGTTGGCTTGGCCTTGATTCGCTTCTTTTGTTTTTCATCATAATCTGTTTTCCACTTCCAAAGTGTATAACCAATTATGACGATGTGTTCCAAATCATCTAAATCCATTGGTTGCCTCCTTTCCTTAACTCTGATTATATTATACAACATTTATCTTGATTTGTCAATATTTTATTCAAGATTTTTATATTTTCTGTATACTAAAATAACGGCTACCCAGATATATTTTCTGAGTAGCCGCTTTTTATTGAATTAGATTATGCTGTCTTTTCCATAGTCTTATTCAGCACCAGCTCGACGACATAAATAAGACCGTTAGTCACAAGAGGCAGTACAAGCATGTCGCGGATTTTACACCAGCCTGTTTCCGCCTTAGCCTGTTCCTTAATCTTGGCAGTGAAGCCATCAGCAGCAGTCTTTACTGCGGGCAGGATAGACTCTACAATCTGTTTGGTAAGATTCTGCTTAACCTGCTCAGTGACCTCTTCCACTTGCAAAGATTCTACAATATCATCCCGAAAATCTGTCCATTGGCTCATGAAAATTCCTCCTTACATCATCAACTGATAATCAGTAATACCGCGGGCTATTGCACGGGCAAAATCGTCCTGATTTTCAGTAAGCAAAATCACATCATCCTGATTGTCGATAAAGGCCAGCTCCACCAGCACGGCAGGCATGGTTGTATTTCTCAGAACCGCCAAGTCTGGGCGGGCCTTAATGCCCCTGTCCACCATATCCAGCCCTTCAACAATACGCTTCTGAATAGCCTTTGCCAGTCCTGTTGCACTGCCACCTTCTGAATACACCAGCGTTTCGGTTCCCTGCGCCCTGCCGTTTGCCGCGTTGCAATGCAGGGAAACGAAAATATCCGCGCCGCTCTCGTTTGCCGTGCGGCAGATGGATGGATTGTTTCTGTCCTCATCTTCCCCCGCAAGACTGTTAGACTGCAATAATTCGCAGTCAATGCCAGCCGTAGCCAGATAATCAGCTACCAGCCCGCCAATTTTCAGAACGGTTTCAGCTTCGGTCTTGCCGTTGGTCGGATTGACCGCTCCGCTGTCTAATCCTACTTTATGACCTGGGTTCAAAAATACTTTCACTTTTAACGCCTCCTGTCTTTATCAATTCTTTCCTGCATGAGCTGTTCCAGTGTCTGCTTCAGCTTCTCAGGCACTGGAAGCCCTGCCTTGGCTGCGTTCTCAATAATTGAGAGGCCCTCATTGCCGATAAAGAACCACACCACAATGGCCTGCGCCATCGCCTGACCTACTGCCCTATCTACGATATGCGCAACGGCCACCAGCAGCATAATCATGATTTTTTTGCAGATGCCCTTAAACCCGCGCTGACTGTTCAGGCTGAGATTAGGGTTGATATATGCCGCCATAACGCCGCTGATGTAGTCAATCAGCATAAGGAACAACAATGCCTCAATCGCCCCGTCCCAGCCACATGTATAAGAAAAGGCCGTGCCAACAGCAGACACGACCGCGCCCCACTCAATCTGAAGCTGAGTAGGTATCATTCCACGGAGAAAAGCCAAAATTTCACTCATAAAAGCCCTCCTTAATTAGATTTTTCCTCATCAGACTCCACATCAGGCTCTGTTTCTGGAACATATTTAGGACATTCCTCGTTTGGGCAAGTCCCATTTTCCCTGAGTACAGTCAAACACCGAATACATCTGCGTTTAATCTTTAATGCCATATCATTCACCACCTTTCAATACAGCAAGGTCAGCATCGTACTGTCCTGCAAGGTCAGCCAATTCTGCCTTGATTGCTTCCATGCCAGCGGTATTGCCAGCAATCAGGAATTCCATGTAATAGCCCTGCAATGTCTGCTTATCCGCCTGATACTGGCTGTCTAACTGAGCGATTTTCTCATCAGTAGTCGGCACATGCGGTTCAGGTTCTGGCTCAACAGGGATTTCCTGATACTCCCATGCACTGCCGTTCCACACTATGTTGAAACCGTCCTTCGGCTCTGGTGGTGCGGTGTAAGTGCATTGTGCAGGGAGTAGGAATATGTTTTTCCCTGCCCTAGCAGAAGCTATCGGGTCACGCTGGCACGTTTGAACACCAACGTACATAAATTTATCATCATAGCGATATGCAATCATGTAATCAACTCCTTAATTGTGTATATGTGGGAAATTGAAATGTTATCACCTCTGTTCATGTCCTTAACTGTCATAGCCTATAGCTTCCCATTTTCCATCGTCTGTTTTGATGTGCATTGTATCACCGTCCATTTCTACAAGATGACCTTTTATTGTTCTTTTAGCACCATAGAAATTTTCGACTTCTATCTCAATCCATCTAGTTTTTTCGTCAAATTTCATATTATCACCTCGCTTTCGCCCGCAAAATCATCAAATATTAATACTTAATGATTTTTCTAACTGTATAAGATGGCGGTTGCACTGTGCTACTGTTGCCGTATATGCTGTTTGATAGTGCTGCGGAAAATTCACAATCCCAACGACTTCTACCATTAGCCATATAGAATTCTTCAGCCTTAGAAATGACTTTTAACGCACCATAAGTACCAGCAGAAACGCCAAAACTTGAAAGATATGGTTTCGGTACAGTGATGTTAGGCAGTCCAGCGTCATGGTAACTGCCTGCTTCACTCGCACCCTCCGCGAACCTGCCAATACTGTTAGGCAGGTTGAATGTGGTCGAACCGTCACCCTCGCCCCATGTCGTGCCGATAACAGCAAACAAATCAGCGTAATCTGTACGGCTGATAGCTGAACCGTCACACAGTAGCCAGCCATCAGGGATTGTGTCTGCACTCCATTCACCGATGAAACCTGTTGGAATACCTGTCACGCCAATTCTTCTAACTTTCCATACTGCCGTTCCATCTGAAATTAACTGACCTTCAGTTACTGACATAATAATCCACTCCTTATCCTTTGCAGGATAAAGGGTTATCCTGCATAACAAATGTAAATCTTAGCCGTGTATGCTGGAGGCTGTACTGTTGTGCTGTTGCCGTATATATTATTTGACATTGACGCGTCAAATTTAATATATCCACTTGCATACGAACTTGTGGACGCTAAATCTTGAAAGTTTTTCACTTCAGCACTGTAAGCTCCTGAAGGTGGGTATGTTGACACCGCAAAGCCATCGTGATAGAACTGTCCCGTAATATTAGGCAACCCCGCCGCTTTATATGTTCCAGCGGTTGCTGAACCCTGCAAAAACCTGTCAATCAAATTAGGCAACTGCGTTCCACCTAAAACTGCAACCAGCTCTGGATAATTTTCTTCGCTGATTGTACTGCCATCGCATAACAACAAATACTCATAATCTTTCGGCTCATTCATCTTGAACACGAATTCACCTAAGCTGTAAGGACACCTTACATCCTTAATTCGCCATACAACTGTGCCGTCAGCTACTCTGCCCCCCCGAATAAAGGTTCTGTTTCTGCTGTCGTACCTGCTGTGATACATTCTAAGTATGCATAGCTTGGCAGAGAGTCATGGAAGCATATATCACCCTTAGCATATTCCGTAGACCGCTTCAATGGCGGTCTGAGCTGATTGGGGTGAGATTTGGGATTAGTGTTGTGATCTATAAGGTCTTTAGCAAGAGCAAAAGCCTCATCACTGATATGTACAGTGACATTTGGCGCATTACCGGTAACGATATACACATCCATAATCTGGTTATCAATCGGACGGGTCTTATCCGGAATAAAGTCCACATAGTTACCGCCATTGGTATATGCGTATAAAGTCTCGGTTCCATTCTCACCGACCTTGGCAAAGATACCAACCTCACGGGCAAAGAAGCCTTCATCCAGTCCGCTGTTACCCACAGCAAAACGTAGTTTAACCTGTCCACCAGAAGAAGATCCAGATGTCATGCTCACATTAAGTTTTGGTGAAATCAGAGCTGTCAGTGCAGCAATACTCTGGCCTTCCTGCAGCTCTCCATCACCCAGCACAACCTTTGTAAAGATAAGAGCCTCACCTTCAGTTATGGATTCTGCAATAAGGTCCTGGCCTGCATGGGTCAGCGTAGTATTAGGATAATTACTCATAATCACTGTCCTCCAATCGTAATATGCTTAAATGTATAAACAATGCCGGCAGGATAACCCGTAATAGGATAATCTCCTGTAAGATGTGGGTCCTTTGGGGCCTCAATGGTAGTTATATGGGTCATACCGATAAGCCCTCCCCAGTACAACTTCATCTCTACCGACTTTGTGTTGCTTACGTTAATACTTAAATTGGCTGGTACGATAACCCGTGCCAGCCTTCTTACTTCCTGATTGTTTCTCATGGCCGTGGCTGCCAAATCCAGCCACAACTCATACTGATCCGCATTAATGTTTTCAGTTACTTGCCCCGCTCCGAATACGCCATCCAGCATATTTTGAAAACTCCGGAAAGTATAGGGAAGAGTTGCATTTATTTTTGTCAGAATACGCTTTTTGCGGATATCTAGTGTATCTGATGCCAATGGATGCAGGTTCAACATCTTTTCCCATCGTGCGGCACCGTCTACATCCAAATCATAGACGAAGGTATTAAGCATCTGCTTAATGAGTGCCTTCCAGTTCAGCTTGAGCTCCGGATCCACAGCAGCACCCATGGCCATAAACTCCTTTGCATTGGCCAGCACATCAGGGAAATAACGCTCAACACGGACATCACGGGATTCAATATTAAGTGCCATCCGTTACCACTCCCCTCACTGCCAGCTCGTCAACACCAAGAGTGAGATTTGATTCCTCACCGTTTAAGGTGGTGTGCTCTATATCCGTAATACCACTGATACCAAGTATGCGGGTTTCTATCTGGGATATTCTTACCACAAGGCCCGTATTGCTCACCTGCTCGGTAGTGGCTATCTGGGTCTGCTCCCAAGTCTGATTAAGCTCGAGGAAATAATCATCAATAACCTGCTTTATATCCTCCTCATAATCCACAAAAGAACCGGAAGAATATGTCAGATGCAGACCGATATTGATAGCAGAATTGGCAGCGCCAACCACAGTAACCACATGACCAATAGGTGCAATACCTACACCTTCGCCATGATTTGTTTCCGGGTCAATAATTGTCTGCACCTGGTCAATAAATTCAGCTGTAGGAGGCTTATATTCTGAAGTCATGAACACGACCTTAACAGTACCGCCCCCATTCCAAATTGGATAAACCTTGACACCTCCAACACCTTCTATGGCATTAACCTTCTCCTTATAATCAGCAATATTACCGCCGTATGCCTGACTGTCAAAGCTGGCCAGATAACGGGCACGGAATACCTCAGTGCCTTCCTCATCTTCTCCCGGAATAGTCACCTCAGTAAGCTCCGCTGTCTGAAGCCCAGCGATATAATCAATAGGCAGCAACGTACCTGCTGGCATATTGCCAACCGTTCCCGCAGTCTCGCAACGCATAAGATATGTTCCAGCGCTAACCTTCTCTATGACCTCATAATTCAAATCATCATAAGAGAACCTCGTTCCTATTGCTATCTCCAAGCTGTCCGGAGTGAATACTGCTTTTACAACAGCATAGGTTGCAGGATAAGGTTTAAGTCCCCTTTCCTTGGCTCTCTCTATCAGAAACTCCCTTTCTGCTGTATCACCAAAGGTATTTTTTAGGAAATAATCACACATCGCATACAGCAGCATTACTTCAATGGAAGTCGGAGCACAGGCATCATAAATTATACTGCCCTCTCTCTTATCCAAATCCCCGGATACAGTAGAAAGCATTCTATTCAATATGACTTCCTGTGTCTGGTCTTCATACATTTATATCGCCACCTCCTTCTGCATTTCAATATCTCCATAAATCGACTGAATCTTGAATTTCACCAGTACATCGCCACGCTTCCCCTGTGAATTATCCCTTACATAGCTGATATCATAATCTGTAACATCATTGATACGGTCATCCTGAACAAGGGCCTCTGTGATGCGCCGGGGAATCTCTGACAGCACATAAGGAATAGGCTTGCCGAACAAATCCTGCAGTTCAACACCATAATTCCAACTGTAGATGACATGCTTATACCGTTCCGTATTCAGTATCTTATAGGCGGCCTGCTGAACAGCCGTAAGCTTATCGGCCAAGGTTCCCGCCACCTGTTCATCGGAGATTCTCATTTTATATGTCTTATTGGGCTGAATTTCAGCCGTTTCCATCAGCGTACCGGTATCACTTACGCTGTTATCAGGCAAAAGTGCCACAAAGCATCACCCCCACTGTCCACTAAGATTTGTATGGTCACGATTTCTCGATACCACAAGGAAGCTCTGGCCGCCTGCCTGCCGGAGCAAAATTACCGTTTCCCCAACGTGCAGGCCATTATAAACAGTAATGCGTTTCCGCCCCATATAATCATGGTTATGACTGGCGAATTCAGGAAGTCCACTACCCCCAGCACGGTTCTCGGTGGTATGTTTTACTTCAATGTCTACGTTGTAGTCACGGACCGCATCGGTCAGCTCCAGGAACTCCTCCGTTACGACATCCTTTTGCTCAACGCGAATCGTTAGCGGATTCACACCAATAACTTCACCAAGGCACCAATCGGCAGGGTCGCCTGCAGCATTTGTCTGTTTTGCCATCTGCTGGAGGGTTTGCAGTAAATTTGCACCGCTCATCCTGTAATCACGTCTCCCTTCACCGTAAGATCCATAGTGTGAAGGCCATTATCAAATTTATGCTTTACTGTTTCCACGATAACCTGTTTGATAAGTTTCATATCGCCCAGATTGAGGTCTACATAAACCATTGAACCTGCACGAACCCGCAAATCACCAAAAGCCCCGCGTATGGAAAGTGTCCGCTTTATCCGGTTATGGAGCTTCAGCTTGGTGTCAGCCATCTGACCGAAGTTCATTGCTTTCTTAGGGTTGACGGATTCCGTCAGCTGCAGAACGCCCCAGCGTTTGATATTGACGCTGTCCTTGGACATCCATACATCCCGCTTGCCAGTCTCTTTGTTGTCGTAGTAGAGCTTTACCTGATTGTAGGTGTCCTTATCAATATCCGATGAATAAGCAAAGTCCTGCGCTGTTTCGGCATCGATAAGAATATCTACCTGCATATCCTGCAAGTCCTTAAGTTTCAGCTCCCCGAAGTCATCAAAGAACGCATACAGCTTGCCATTGTTTTCGGTCGTCATATCCAGCGTAGTTTGGATGATGTCCATGAGTGTCTTATTGGCGCCGCGGTACTTCGGGATAACATAGCCGGTATCGGCCATATCTCCTTTTTCCTTTCCCACCTTCAGCTGAAAATCATCCGCTATCTGACGGATGATGTCGCTGGCTTTCTTGTTGACGAAGTTGTAAATGTCCTTGTTTTTCAGATAACGTATCTGGTCGTAAGCGGTAACCGTAATGATACCGTCCTTGCTCCTCTTCTTGATGAACACATACCCATAAAAGAAATTGGTGCCGCCGAAATTGGCCTGTACCTCATCGCCCTCATGGAAATTGAGTGTTTCATCCGCCAGTACATTAAAGGTGAGTTTCCCCGGGCTGCCCTTCCAGGTCAAATCCCAGGTTACTCCCTCCTGCACTGCTGGCCAGTAGTACTTATCGTTTTCCTTGTCATGGATAATCAACTGCATTTCCTGCTGTGTGGCAGAAACCGCAGCACCCATGGACGGCTGTTGTGTGGACATGAAATCAGCCAAGGTGCATCACCGTCCCCGGAATCATCGTTGTGCATGGGTTCGTTATCCCGTTGGCCCCCATCACCGCACGCCAGTCAAGAGAACCATTGGAAACGCCTTTGACCGCTTCCCAAACAGACTTCTCATTTCGAATCTGCATAGCCGCGGGGATTGTTTTGCCAATCGCAGGGCGGGTCTCTTTAACTGTCAAATGCTTTTTACCATTTTCATCCGTGGTAACTTCGCATTCCTTCGTGCCGTAAGGCTTGTACTGCTTGAACTTCAAGGGGCAGGTAACGTCAAGCCCGTCCTTGGCATCCTCATTAATGCTGTAATCTTCCAAGGTCACATACATATTGGTATCAAAGAGCATGGAAAACGCCCCCGACATTCGGCAGATAACCAACTGCAGCGGATACTGGTCAGCCTTTGCCTGCTTGAACTTATCCAAGAAGTAGGATGCCTTCTTAAAGCTGAAGCTGTTCCCCAGAAAACTGCTGGTCAGTGAGTCAACCAGCGAGGTATCATAATCGGCAAAAGGATAACTTTTATTGGGGAGCCGGGCATCAAAAGAAATCTCTGTCAGTCCCGGCTGCTTGATGATATTTACTTCGCCCTCATTGATGAGGGTTACCGTTTTATTCTTTCCCTTGACCTTGATGGACATTTTGGCCGGCGGAATCGGCAGCATGACGGAATCTATGAAAAAGTAGTAACTCATACCGGATGCACCTCCTCAGCGCCTGCCTTCATGGCCTCAATCAAGCTATCGTTCAAATAGGTCATCATGCCATCCACATCAACACCGTTGGAAATGTTGTTACTGATACCGCCCATGTCGATTTTGACCTCAGCCGTCGTATAACGGTTGATGGCCTCCTGCGTAGCCATATCGCGCAGGTACTTCAAATCCTCTTCTGCGATATCCATGGCATCTGCCATACGACCGGTATTGCCCGCCGTATCCTTGGCGGCCTTACTTCCTTCGCCGGGGCCACCATAAGCAGCGCCCGGATAACTGCCGCCTCCACCTCCGGCAGAACCTGTCATGTCCGGCATCCCAATGGTAGGAATATAATCGTGGATGTCAAAGTTCTGGACGAAATCGCCAGCTGCTTTGCTCCATGCGCCTGCATCCGCACGATAGCTGATTTCTCCAACCTGCCCAATACTGGTACCGAACAGGCCGTTGATGCCCTCAGCCGCCTTGTTAATCATCTTAATCAGGCCATTTATTTTATCAATCATGAAGTTTACAGCGTTGGCAACTATGCCAGCCATGGCGCTAAAAGCACTGGCTAAAGCATTACGCAGGCCGTAAGTATGGAGCGACCATGCGGCAAATACGCCAATAGCCACGGCCACCAAGGCGATAACCACGCCAATGGGGTTCAGCGACATTACAATATTCAGCAAAGCCCATGCCCCACGCAGGCCGTTGGTGACCATCGTCCATGCTGATGTCAGGGCAATGGCAATCGTGGTTCTGAGGTTTAGCAATGCCAGAATAGCCTCTTTGGCATATCCTGCCGCCACCATTCCCCATTCAACCAGCGTTGCCGCCGCCACCGAAAGCACATAACCATCCACCAAGAGGTTCGTTGCAATCCAGTAACCAGCATATATGGCAAGGCCTGCCATGCCGATTTCGAGGAATTCTTCCATGTACTGACCAGCTATCTGGAAGCCAGCCCCCAGCCAAGAACCCACATAACTGCCAACTTCTCCAATTACGCCTGCCAGCCACTGCATATTATTGATTAAGCCGCTGACGGCATTGGCTGCCACAACAAGACCAGCAACAACCAATTCCGAAAATCTTTGCGCACCGGGACTGTTGGCCAGCTCGTTGATTTTTAGCAAAGCGGGAGCGAAGGCCTTCTGCCCTGCATTTTCAATCTGCTGCCAACGCTGGCCCCAAGTCGTGCCCATAGACTGAAACTGGCTGTCGATTTCTCCCATATTCGTGAGGATGGCATTTTTCAGAATGTCTGCGGTAATTGCACCTTTACTGGAAATTTCCTTAAGCATTCCGGGGTCAATCTGCATGTACTTTGCCACCATCTGTTCGATGAGCGGGGCCGCTTCTGCGATGGAACGGAACTCATCCCCCTGCAGTTTCCCGGAACCGAGAGCCTGCGTCAACTGGAGGAGCGCATCCTTCTGCTGTTCAATGCCGGTACCACCAATAACGAAAAGCTTCTGAATCCCTTCCATGAACGGAACAACTTCCTTCGGGTCAGGAAAGGCTTTCTTGGCCGTCATGGCTATCTTGGATACTGAATCTGCCATCTGGTCGTAACTGCCCCGGGCCCTTTGGGCGGAACTGTATATCAGTTCATTAAGCTCTGCAGCCTTTTGAGCACCACCAGCCACCAAGCGCAGGCGAGCCATGATTCCCGCATAGGCATCGCTGGCTTTTATCAAACGCCCCGGCACTTCTCCCAGTTGCGAAAATACTGCCATAAACGCATTTGCTGCCACTGTTGCGATAGCAAACTGCCCGGCTACTCCCGACATAGCCTCACGCAGACCGCTAAAAGCTCCGCTTCCTGCTGTACGCAGTTTACCGCTTAGATTGGTAACCATACTGCCCAAACGGCCGATGGGGCCTATTGCCATTTCCACGCCATTTGCTACACCCATGGAACCCTGCGCCGCCGCAGTTTCCATTTGTGTTGCAGCGCCTGCTGCACGATTGAACTTCCCAATGGTTTTGTCCACGTTGCGGCCAATTTTGCCCAGCACAGGCGAAACACCGTCTGCCAAAGAAATAGCCTGCTGTATCGTAGCCATACACATCCTCCTTTCTATCATTTTCCGCAAAAGAATAAGCCCCCAGCCGATGAGAGCTTATCTTTTACTTTTTCCGCCGTTTGGCCTTCTTGGCCTCTTCCTTATCCTTCTTCAGCTTGACAGCAATCGCCGCAAAGACGAAAGCACGCTCAGGTTCAGGAAGGCCAAAGAGCTTACTGGGCGGCCAATGGAACTTGTGGAGAGCATAATATGCGATATTCGCATAAAAGTCGTCTCCCTCGATTAGTTTTTTGCTTTCTTGATTTTCTCGTCCATGCCAATATCAAACGAGTTGGCCTGCATAACGGCGCTGAACAAATCCTGATATTCGCCGGGGGTGAGCATCTTCTTGACCAAATCAGCGGCTCCCACTGCACTATACGAGGACTGGAGCTGTTCGCTATTGAGATTCGGATACTTCACGCAGGCGCAGATAAGCTCTGCTGCATACGCTTCCTGGTCTACCGTCACGCGAGCCTCACGGGTGCCCGGGACAAACTGTTTATGCTTGCACCGGTTCGTCAGTGCCTCATTCTCATCATTCGTGATGGGAGAGATTTTCCAAGGCACCGGTTTGCCCCCAGACACAAAGCGGGGCGATGCCACATACTCAATCTCGTCTGCTTTGATTGCATTTTCCAGCAGGAACGCCTGCAGGTTTTCTTCTGTCATTTACTTATCCTCCTCTTAAACCGTCATACCATCCAACTGTGCGAACTGCTCCGGCTGTTCGATATCCTCAAAGGTGAAGTCGATATCCTGCTCCAGCCATTCACCGTCAGCATCGTAATTTGCCACAATGGCGCTGTCGATGTTGCAGTCCTTCAAAATCGTCGTCTGCCGCCCTGCTGCCGATGTCGGATCGTTGTTGGATATCTGCATATCAAAATAAGTATCCTCGCCAGTACTCTTGAGCTTGAGAAGCATCTGGTCAAAGAGGGCCGTATTCTTATAGATGGTCATGGAGCCGGTGCCGTTAACACTTACGGTTTTATGGCCCTTGCTCATACGCCCCAGGATAGCAACCTCCTGCTTATCCTTTTCCAGCTTGGCTTCAAGGTTCTTGGCCTGAAACAACAGATAACGGTTGCCGTCAATCGTCACAAACGCACTCGCCATTTTTGCGGCAACAACATCTTTTGCCTGCATCGTGCGGATTGCATCAATAGCCATGTATGATTCTCCTTTCTAAGTAAAAGGACGGAGCTGCCTCCGTCCCACAATTCTCTTATTACGCGACCTCTACAGTGAGATAAAGCTTTTCCATGCAGCAGGTCGGCTGTACGCCATAATCCAGCATTACCGTGGTCTTGGCTTCGCCCTGCGTCGGAATAGGAACATCCTTCGGGTCGAAGTTCTGGATGGCACGGACGCGCTGGTACTCTTTGTGGAGCGCCACAATATCGCCCCAGAGAGCCACACGGCCGTCCTGGTCATTCTGTTCCTTGCCCAGGTACGTTTTGTTGAACAAGCGGGCCACATCAATGGCAATCTGATCCAGCACACGGATAACCTGATTGAGGGCAAAGTCCTGATTTTTCTGCTTCGTGAAGCTCGTGAAAGTGTTGATATCCGTCAGAACCTTAACATCACCAACCACATCACCGGATACGGAATCCGCCACATTATGGAACATCAGCATGCCCGAAGTGATGGCCTGCTCCAGCTCTGTCTGCTTGTACTTCGTATTGATGGTATACTCACCATCATACGTTTTATTGGTGCAGGAAGCGTTAACTGCGCAGGAGGCCTCGGCACCAGTCAGCCAGTAAACCGCAGAGCCCGGCAGTGCGCCGGTATCCTTGACCGCATTCTTGATGGAGATAACGCCTTCATAATCCACATTCTCGCGGCCGTAGATGACCAGCTGGAACTTAGCGCCCGAACTGTCACGCATACGCTTCGTGAACTGGATAAGGAGCTGCTGAATCGTGCTGTCACTGCCTGCATACCCCATGGTATTGAAGTAATACGGCTCAATAGCATCGATGTATCCCTGATACTGCAGACCGGTAATCGAATCGCCATTGGAACCGCCCGAAAGGGTTACTCCTGCAGTAAGCTCCAAATCCTCCGTGCGGATCCAGTTAACATAATCGTTATCTGCAACATCATCCCAGGAACTGACGCCCTTCTGTTCATCCACTTTCGCGTTGGTGCCATCAACCACCATATAGGTTACGACATCGAACTTCGTGGGGTCATCCACATTAGCCGTTACCGCAACCGTAATATCATTGCCGCGAATGCCGGGGTATTTGGCTCTGGCAATTGTGCCTGCCGCCTTCACAGCGCCGTTATCCAAGCGCCAGAAGTAACCGGTCTTAAGGTTGAGGAACAAATCCCGCAGCGGTTTCAACTCATCCGCCGTATAATCATAGCCGAAGTAGACCATGCTGTTCTCCTGGAAATCCTCTGCTGTTACCGTGAACACCTCGCCCACAGGACCCCAATCCAATTCAAGGGCCATCGTGCCATAGCCCCGGTCAGCAATGTCCGTGGTTGCACGAACCTTGGAAACGAAATTGATATAAGTGCCCGGCAGTTTCTTATTCTGGAACAGCCAAGTGCCGCCACCAAGTGCCATTCAAATCACTCCTTCCCATTTACCTTTTCAACAACTTTTGCCGTCTTGAACTTATCAATGGCGGCATCCACTTCAGCCAGCGTGTACTGCTTGCCATCCTCAAGGGCAATCATCAGCACGTCACACCATGGACGATACTTCTTGGAGCTTGCCAACGCCTCCCTAGTATAGGTAGGGGCGGCGACAGCGTTCTTCTTGCCTTCTGCCATTAATTCTTCACCCTTTCACATACTGTGTCTGTGTCAGTGTTTCCATGTACTCTTCTTCCTCAAGTACCTTGAAAACAAAGAAATCATAATCTACGAAAAAGTGCAGCACATTGTCCTGCACCTCATAGCGGATGTTGGTGCCTCTGGTAAGATTCTCACCGATGTGGATGTATTCCATGGCCATCAACATGGCATTTGCCACATCAGCTATCTCACGGGCTGTCTGCTGTCTGTCTTCCGGATGATACTCTATATCCAGATGATAGACGCGCCGGTACCTGTTACGGACCACCAGCTCCTGCGATACCTCCAGAGTCCTAACAAAAAAGCAGGGCTCATTCAGCTCCTGCTTCACTTCATCAAAATATACTGTTGTATCCTCGCCAAAGGTATCCCTCAGGCGGGTCATTACACCCGTTATTAAATCATTTCCCATTGAACACCTCCCGCAAATACTTTGCCAGTTCGCGCTGTAAAATAGCCGGAGCTTCCTGCTGCAGCTCCATGGCGCTTCTGGTCATCATAAACTGACCACGCACCCAACTCTTTTTCAGCTTCTTGCCCAGAGCCGGAACGAACCGCCCCGGGGTCTGTCTGTGACCATACTCCACATACGAAGCATAATACACAGCATTCTTAACCTCTATGATATAACTATTGGCCAGCTTCCTCACCCTCAAGGTACCAGCAAAAGCCATGGGGTTGGCATTTTCTCCCGCGGTCCAGCCACGACGGAGTGTTCCTCCATTGGTGAGACGCTGGAGCTTCTGCTTTCCTTTGCGTTTGCCTTTTTTGTACTTGGTATAGGTGCCATCATTTCCCCGTATAGCTTCAAACTGCCCATCGCCTACAGGAGTCCGCTTGATAACCTTACGGAGAAAGAGTGCTGCCAATATCCTGCAGGTTCGCTCATAGAACCTTGCCTGTTGTTCCGGAGTCGTTGACTTCTTCAGCCTAAGTCTGAGTGCTGCCAACTGTCTGGTATCTACAGTAGCCATTATACATAATCCTCCATCAACTCCAGAGAGATTTCCTGATGGGTGGTATAAACCTTGGCGGGTCCGCTGTTTTTGTATTCCCTGGTCACTCCGTTCTGGGTGACCACGAACACGCTGCCCAGCTCCACCACATACTCCGGAGCCATAAATATGGTTATGCCCTGGCTGATAGTATCAGCTGTCGTTGCATCCGACGCAGCCGGCGAACTGTCATGAGATAATCGGCATGGGATATCGGTGTAAATCTCCACGGGTTCCTTGATATCCTCCCCAGTAGGTGCCCTTATCTCACTGTATCCCTTTACGGTGCAGATACCATCATACAGGGCCTCTGTATATTTCCTCGCCCTTTGACGTGCCTTGACCAGCTTAGCAAGCATCATTACGCACCAGCTTTCTGTAACGGTTCAGCTGAGGTGTATACACCTTAAGCAGCGAATTTGCGAAGGAGCTGTCAAAATGTGACGCGCCAAAGGAAATTTTAACATCACCCTCATCAATAGACGATACCCGACCAATATTGCCATCACTGTCAGCTTCACCGATGCCCTCATTCCGATAAAGGTCCATGGCCATGCGGTAAGCCGTATACTCCAGCCCCCGGGGCACTTCCGCAATATGGCAATAATTACAGATAACCTCAGCCACATTGCCCAGAACAAAGGTCAATACGCTATCCTTGCTGGTATCAGTTACCTCCAGCCCCAGCAAAGGCTTTAAATCGTTAATATCCAGTGTCACCTTTTACCACCTCCCAAATTTCCGCAATATAAAACCGCCTGATTTCTCAGACGGTTTATCTTATTAAAAAATATGCCCCAATACAGCCCCAGCTGTTGCTTTGACTGTATCCAGCAATAATGCTTTTGCTTTTTGCATCAATGAATTTTCAAGCAAATACTCAATACCAAATGGTGTGATATTGAAGTCAGTTGTACATTTTACCCCCTGCTTGCCGCCCAATAATGGTACAGCCTGCAAGCCTTCAACATAACCGCATTCCGCTAAATGCAACAAAATGTACTGCCAATACTTATCATTTATAAGATTTTCTTCTTTGAATTTTTCGATTGATGCCAAATCGACATCAACGCCATCTTTCAAACACGAATACAGGTAAGCAAGTATCTGGTAAACAATAACATGGTAATCATTAGCTGCCATGTATATCACCGCCCTTTATTTATCCGCATCTTTAAATTCTTTGACCATTTTTTCAACTAACAAGTCTATATCCTTTTCAATATCTTCTGGCAATTTACACGAATCAAATTGTCCTGCCCATTCGAATAAATCTTTTCCAACTGGTCCATCAAGATGGTCAATGATTACTTTCGCCATGATATATACCCCTTTTCATCAACATAAGAAAGAAATATCTGCACGAATCTGTCATGAAGCTCAACATTTTTTTCGAATTCATCAAGATTTTTCTTAACTTTCTTTAATAACTTATTGTAAAAACCTGCAACAACCTCGTGATCATACTTTGCAGTCTTTGTTAATGCCTCAATTCTATCACAACCATTAGTCACCAACGTAATTGTTGATAGGCCTTTATAGTCCAGTAAACAGGATATGTCGTACACCGAAAAACTACTACCGGCGGGATGGTTATGCAGTAACATCATATTCTTACCAGAATCTAACATATTCCTGACATTAAGTGGTAAAGAAACCGCATCGGAAGTCCCATAAACTTTTTCTTGACGCTTACCTTCCTGGTCTAATACATATACTGTTTCATTACTGTTATTTTCTTTTCTTGAATCATTTAACAATTCTTTTTGAACATTATTAATCTTAATGCTCTGTTCTTTGTTTTTACCATAATACTTGAAATATGGTAATTTGTCTATATTTTCTTCCTCAATAAAAACCTTTTTTCTGCCTGCGCTGGCTATTTCGGAAGTTCTATCGGCAGTATTGGCATAAGTCTTTTCCCACTTCCGATAAGTCATATCCTCCGGCACAAGGATGGTTTTCCCTGTTTCCGGGTCACGGGCGGCGCGTTTTCCCAACATCTCCATATCATCAAAATATGGGACAATGCAGGAACGGCACCAGCAGTGCATAGGCGGGGCATTTGTCCCTGGCTTGTAATCATCTATATCAAAGACCTTGCCGTCCAGATCACGGCAGGTCTCAGAAGTCTTTCTGTCCAGCGTGGCCACATATTCATACTTATCCACGCCCAAATCCTTGAAGCAGTCCCTTTGGGACCTGCCACTTATAAAAGCACTCTCAGTCATCACAAGGCGCGCAGCGGAGGATTTCGCAGCCCCCATCCGCTTAGAAATATTTTTGACTGCGTCCCCCAGCTTGTCGCCCCTTGTAACAGCCTGAGTCATTTCCTGCTGCAAGGCGTTCACAAGTTTATCCTTGTCACGCCACAGCCTTTCCGAAAAAGTCTTGCCATCATCGGCCCATGGGCGGTTAATAATCGCATCAATACGCCGTGGGTCCGTTGTGGCCAGATTATAGTGAACGCCCATACCCGTATCAAGGGTATAGGCGCTCCTGTTAAAACCTTCTGTATACATGTTGTGCATGAGCTCATCCAGACCATCCACCTGGTTGCCATACAACACTTCTATCTGCTGCTGGATCTGCAGCTTCATGGCATCCAATCTCGATATGTGCATCTTTGCTGAGGCATTCTCCAGCATCTTTTTCCACTTATCGGAATAATTGCTTTCCTTGCCCCGTTGGATGTACTCCTCAACATTCCAGTGAAATTCCCTCAGCTCATCGGCGGCCAACAGCTTCCTTGCTTCATTGGCGGAAATACTGTTGTTCTCACCCAGACGCTGATACCAGTAGGACAGTTCCTTTTCAATTTTGGCCAGAGCCATCTGGAACTGTCTATCCACTTCCCTTGCATTATATCTCTCGGCCTTACGCAGTTGCGCCGCTTCCAGCTCGTCAAACCGGCGCTGCCAATACTCGGAGCTTTTCACGGCGCTCACCTCCTTTCAATCAGCCGATCTTGTGCTTGAACGCTACCAGACGAATCTGCTTGGACTCATATACGCGCTGCCAGTTGGTAGCCGTTGCAAGCTCATCACGGGAAACGGTTTCAGCATGTTCACGGGTGGTGTTGGTCCACTTTACTCCACGAGGATGCAAGATAAAGGTGTGACGGTTAATCAGGTAATCAATACCGGAACCATACTTCTTATCGCGGTCGGTCTCAGTCTGTACAAATCCCTCTGGAGAACCTTCACCAAAGGCCACAGCGCCCTGACCAAAGAGATAAGTAGTAAACACACCCTCAGACTGTGGACAACCATCATCAACAATAACGCGGCGGCCCTGATAAGTATCGAACTCCACATCTGTGGAATCACGCTCTGTAGTGATGAGATTCTGCTTCTTCAGGTATGCCTTGGTAGCAGAGTGCATAGCAACTGCAGTAAGGTCACCCTGGGCATCACCCAAAAGCTGGAGGGCGTCAATGAAAGCAGATGCGGAAATCTTGGCAGCATTGCCAGAACCGCCCGATATATCAAGCACATGTCCAGACATGGATTCAGCACCAAATACACCGGTCAAAACATTAACCAGTTCCTTCTGCATTTCACGCGCCCAGTAACCAGCTACCAAGTTACCGATAGCAGCCATTGGGTCCTTGCCAGCCAACGCTGCGGAAAGGTCGGTTGCGCTCCACATCTTAGCACGGCGAATGGTGGTGGATACATCCTTATTGGAGGTAATCTTTGCGGCTGTCAGCTCAGCACCCTCTACAACATTCTCGGCATCACCAGTCAAATCCTCAAAGAATGGCATATTGTGAATTGGTGCAGCCTCGCTGGCCAGCTTATCAAACTCAGGGTTGCTGGTCACGATGCCGCTCTGGAACAATGCAGAAAGTTCCTTGGTTCGGTTAATAACATAAGGGTTAAACAGTTCAGGTACAATTACATCAGATAAGGTAGTTCCCATAAATTAATCATCCTTTCAAATGGTTACACCGGCCTCGGCAGCCAAAGCGCGCGCCTGCTCCGGATTATTTTTAAGCAGCTTGCCCTGCTCAGTAAGGTTGAAACTTTCCTTCTTGAATGGGTTGCTTGTTGGTGGTTTCCCGCCGCCCCCGTTAGGCTGATAATTTGGGTTACCGCCAGTCTTGAAAAGGAAAGGCTTTGCCTTCTCCAGCTCTGCAAGCTGTTCGGTCAGTCCTGTTACTTTTCCATCCTCGGACAGGATGAGTTTGGATTTGTCAAAGAGACCGGAAACAATTTCCACATCCTGGGCCTTTTCGGCGATGGCCAGCTGGATAGCGGTGTTAAGCTGTAATTCCTTCATAGCCTTTTCATTGCTTTCCTTCTGTTCCTTGTTGGCCTTCTGGAGTGTTTCAATCTGTTTCTTAAGGTCGCCATTATCGCCAACCGACTTCTTGAGTTCGCTTAACTGCTTATCTCTATCTGCCAGCTGGTCAGTCAGTCCTTTCTTGGCCTCGTTAATCTCATTGAAGCGGGCCTTGGTTACGAAGTCACCGTCAAGAAACTTCTTGGCAGCCTCCACAGCTTCATTTTGCTTATCCTCAGGTACTCCAATGGATTTGATAAATTCTTCAATAGTCATAAAATATGTCTCCTTCCGGTTTTTACCGTGGTTTACCTGCCACGAGCTTTTTAATAAATAGGTTTAAGCATTAGCTTTCTTGCTCCTTGTTTTCTTTACCGGCTTTTCCTCCGGTACCGGCTCCGGTTCCGATTTAACCGCACCCGACTGATAAGGTGTGCCACTATCGAGGCATTCTTTGATAATGCCTACCGCCTCATACTCATTGGCGCTATCCTTGATGGCGGATATGGGAAAATCAACGCCAAACACAGTGGCATAATCGCAAAGGAGTTTATACATCATCGTTATCACCTCCTTCGCCATTAAATAACCCGTTGTAGCCATTGAGCTGGGCGGCGGCTTCTTCCTTTTCCTTCTGGAGCTGTGCCTCCTCCTGCTCAGCGTTTTCTACAAACGGGTGATTTTTAATTATGGTCTTGTTGGATATGATTCCCACAGACTGACTGCACATGGATGCCAGCTCCGCATCATTTCTGATGCTGGTCCTTGTCCATGTCTGGGTGATAAACTTCACTGTCTGGCCATGGGCCTGCGCAATGGCCCGTACCAGCTCACCAAAGCCGATTCTGAACTCTGTTTCCATGAGCCCCGCCTTAATCTCCAGCAGAGCATAAAGGAACTTCATGGCCTCGCCACTGGTGGAATCAAGGCCCTGCTGCTGCGGGTCAACTCCCTGGCCCGTATCAAAAATGGCCTTGCGTGTAATCTCCAGCAAAGTTTTTCTTGCCTCCACAGGGATATCTATATTTAGGGTAGATACACCGCTCTTATCACCATCCCCGGAGGAATCCACCTGTATGGCCTTGTAGTATTTAAGGTCCTTCAGGAACTCCTGCAAGTTCTCACCGCCGTAATTGGTCAATATGAAGATAATCTCCTGAATATCCTCCAAATCATCCACAAACCCGCTGAAGGTCTTGTCGTAGGAATCAATCAGCTTCTTTGTATCATCAAGGTCCCGGCTTGATGTGTTGTTGTTGAAAAACGGGATAAACGGTACCCTGCCATAATTGTGCCTAATCTGATTTTCAGCATCAGACAGCCCCGCATTATAGAAGTCAATGAACATAGGGCAGAACTGGAGGCCCGTCATGATATCGTCAGCGCTTTTCTTTCGGAAAGTCTCACACAAGTCCGCGGTCCAGTATTCGTAGATGTCCCATTCATCCCCGACATCATCAAAATCCTTATACACTCGGAGCACCGCCAGCAATTCCTTGTCCAGCTTATGGCTCCATACAGGGATAATCTCATAGCTTGGAACCACACCATACCGGAAGCCCTTCTCGGAATCCATCCAGTAGTGCAGCCATGCCACTCCCGCATTGGAAGCATTCACACACAGGTCCTTGCATTTTCTGGCATAAGTATCGCCCAGGGTATCTGCAATAATCTTATTCAGCTCATCACTGCCCACATCAAAGAGAGGCGGTGCTGTGAACATGTACCCTGCCTTCTGGTTTACCAGTAGCTTGTAGAAGCTGAACGGTATTCGGTTATCTGCCTGCCTAAGAGGATTGACAGCATCAATAGTTTCCTGTTCGGCACCTTTCTTGGCTGGCCGAAAGAGAATATCATTCTGCACCCGATAATACCTTTCTCCTTCTGCCGCCCTTGCCACGAAATCTGCATGGCCCGCCGTGTATTTCTTTATCAGCTTTTTGGCTGCTTCTAAATCCATCATCTCACCTCACTTAAAAATACGAATACCACCGGCTCGCATAACCTCTGACAATGCGTATCTGGTGGCATCTATTGCGTGATTATTCTCATCAGGGTAGGCTGATACAAACTGTCCCTGCCTGTTCCTCTGATATTCATAAGTCATAAACTCCCGGTAGGTGTTTGGACATCTGTCGGGGTCTATATAAATCTTGGCTCTGTCCTGCAGCCATTTCATACCATGCTCCACTGAGTCACGGCCCTTACGGGCTCCCGTAATCCTCAGCCCCAAATCCTTCATTTCGGCAATGGACTTCGGCTCCGCAGAATCAGCTATCAGTCTGTCTGTTTTCAGCTTCGGCTTTATCAGTTCTACAGCCTGGCTGTTTTTCAGCTTCTGCTGGTAAATCTCATCAAAGATATAGAGCGCTTCATTCTTCTTGTCATAGTGCATGGACACATAGG
Organism: uncultured Veillonellaceae bacterium; assembly: GCA_945949525.1. Classification (GTDB taxonomy): domain Bacteria; phylum Bacillota; class Negativicutes; order Selenomonadales; family Selenomonadaceae; genus Anaerovibrio. The sequence goes on along the minus strand of CAMFES010000006.1, from coordinate 21,651 downwards.
CCAGCGGGTCCACGGAAAAGCCGAAATCAAGGCCGTGGTACAGGCGGTCGAAATCTGCCACCATATCATCCGTCATGTGCAGCCCTTCCACATTATCAAACACCGCTCCGCCTGTTCCGGTGACTTCACCAAGGTACTCATGACGGTATGCCAGTTCATTCTTCTCCTTCAGCCTGGCTGCATCATTAAGGAACTGCTCACCCAGCCACTCAGCCGGAACTCCTTTATAGGTGGAATGGTGTACCATCCTTGCCGGATCCGAAAGCAGCTGCTCCTCATTTACCCAGTTATTCTGACTTTTGGGCGGGTTGAATGAACCGAACCACCAGAATGTGGAACCACCACGGAGTAATGACTGGTTAAGGTTTCGTATTTCCTCCATACCGGCGAACTGGTCCAGCTCCTCCACCCACACGATACCAACATAGCCAAAGGGCAATTTAATGGACTTTATTTTCTGTGGATCATCACAGCCCAGGAAAAGAATCTGCTGGCCTGTCTTTTTGTAGGTAATCACTGGCGGTGAAATCTTGTAGGAGAATTTGGAGGAAAGCCCCAGCTTATCAATGCCCCACTGCATCTGAGGATATACACTGTGCTTTATGGTGTTTCCAACCTTGCGCAACACCACCGCATGGCAGAGGGGATTTTTCAGCATCAGCAGCGGCAATTCTTCGCTGATAAAGGATGACTTGGTGGAACCTCGCCCACCTTTCAACCAGTAGTAAGTGTGCCTGTGGGCCATCACATCCTGATGCACTTCACGGAACTGGGCGGCGGCTATCTCACTAAGTTTCACCTTCGGCATCTTCGCCCACCTCGCTCCAATCATCCACGATTATCACATCATCTGTATCATTGGAGGTATCCAGCTTATCAGCCTCTGAAGCCAGCTTCTTGATTCTGGCTATCTGTTCCTCCTTATCCAGCTGACGAGGGTACCTCTTCAAAAGCTCACGAGCTGCATCCACCCTGGACTTGACGTTAGCATGAATATCCTCTTTCAGGCCGGTAACGGGATTGAACACCGTCTCCGTCACCTCGCCCCGGAGCACCGAGGTCAGGAACTCCATTACCTCGGTCAGGTCGGCAGTCCGCTTGGATTTGATTTCACCAAGTCGAACATCAATAAAATCTTTAAGTTTTTTCAGGTTCTCAGAACCTACGGCACCATAAGCGCTATAACTCCTGCATTTATAACCTGCCCGCTTGGCAGCCTCTGTGGCATTTCCCAGCTCAATATATGCGTCCACGAACTTTTGTTGCTTTGGACTTAGTTGCTTGTCTGTCTTGCTCACATAACCACCGCCTTGCCTGCACTTCCTCTCCAAAAAACGAATTGAAAAAGGGACCACCGTTCCGCACCGGCAGTCCCTATCAAAAAGGGGTAATATATTTTAGGAGGTTTTTCCCGATACCATAATACCACATTTTCCACCAAAAAAGCGGAACAAAAACGGAAGTAAAGCGGAAGTAAAACGGCTAAAAAGTTATCCACAGCCCTGCTGAACATCGCTGCAAAATCACCTCTCCTGCTGCATACCGCAGCAAAACCAATCGCAATTACTGCAATCACTGCACGAATACGAAGGACAGCTGCAACGGCTTTGCCTTCATGCCGAAAATGACCATGGACATATCCTCCACCGCTTTTTTTACCTTTTCCCGGCACCAGCGGGCTGAATAATGGTGCTTCATGCTGATTTGCTCCCAGCTGTAGCCGTCCACATAGTACTCCCTGACCATACTCCTGGCAATATCGTCAGCCACATTGAAAGCAATATCTATCTTATCTGTCAAGCGCCGAAGCTCTGACAGGTCACTTTTCATATTCTGAATATCCTGCCTCATCTGGAGGTGTCGCTCACAGGCCGCCTCGATGCCGTTCAGTTCAGTATGTCCGCCTGCCGGAGCATCGCCATACCTTGCCACCGCCGCCCCCACATCAAGCGAAGCGGACAAAATCTGCTCCTTGCTGCGAATATCCTCTTCCAGCATTTTCTCCGTCAGCTTGAAAGTATGATAATTCCTCAGATATTTCTTTGTTAAATCTGCATAATCATTATACGACCTGAGCTCCAAAGTCATCACCTGTCCCCTCTTGAAAACTATAGCAAAACGCCGAATAGCACCGCCTCGCTTTGTACGGAGGCGGTGCCAGACCTGTTACGAAACTTCCCTTCCCCGCCTATTCGCATACCCGGCAAAAACTATGCCGCAATGCAGGCAGTACTTGATTTCCCGGTGAATGTTCGTCGGCGTGTCATCCCAGCAGTATTCATAGCCGCACTGCGGGCATGTGATTGATTTATCAGCCATATCATACAGTGCCATCCTGGTATGGGGATGCTTCCTTCTATCACCACCGGCAAACATCTTGCGGCAGTATTTCCGCAGCTTCTTTTCGCAATCCAGATGGCCCTGAAACATGCATCTCTGGCAGGAAATATTGTCGCAGATTATATCGCCAATTTCCGTTCCCAGTTCTTCCGCAAACTCCCTGATGCCGATATTGTCTATCAGCATCCGCTTTAACGTTTCCTCAGTCATGAGCTACATCGTCCTTTCTGAACCAGCTTTTGTCAATCCGGGGCTATCCCCGACAAAGAATACAGCTTGAACCAGTCTTCCGCCCTCATAGTAACCAGCCACCTGGTGTTGTTCCTGCGATGGGCCACTATGGGCATGTTGCCCTTGCCCTCTGCCTCTGCATCATGCTCAGCCTGAGCCATAGCCTCATGAATGTTCAGCTTCTCCACCCGCTTCACTTCCTGGTGGATGCCAGGGAGGCCGATGCAGTCCGCCGCCTCCCCGGTATTGCCACAAAACTGAGCCGTCCTGCGCACATCCTTAAAACCATGCACCCTGCAGAACTTGCTCCACTCAAGCTCGCCCGCCTTGCCTTTTCTTTTGCTGTTCACCATATCACCTCCATCATCCACAGGCCGATGTGCAGCACCGCAACCAGTCCCACGCCTGTCAGTACAGTGGCAATAGCCGGGGCACATATCGCATCAATATGATTTGACCAGCTATCTTCCTGCTCATAATTAAAGCAGTACCCCGTGGCAGCCGTCTGTGCTTTCCTAATGCCATGGCAACTGCGCCTGTATGCACAATAATCACAGCTCTCTTTTCTCATCAGCTATCTCCTTCACCATATCCAGCATTTTCTTTGCGACAATAATCGCATCGTATTTATCAGTGAAAACCACTCCAGCCTCATAGCGTTTATGGTCAAGGTCATCATTACTCCATTCCGTTTCAAATACATCTGGCTTGCCGTCGATTATCTCCGGTACATAATACTCCGCGCCCATTTTAGGTTTTTGCTTACCCATTCCGTCCACCCCGCGCTTTCTTCATTGTGCGACAAGGCACACTAGGAAGCTCAAAATATTTACAAGCTCTTGCGTGCTGTGGACTAAGATGTGATATGTATCCAAAAGCATAACACTCATACCCATCTTCTCTTGGAATACAGCTTCGGCAATATATACAGGTTGGTTCTATTCTATTACTCAACATTTTCCCGCGCCTCCTTTACTACCGCCAGCATTTTCTCTGCCAACTCTAATGCTTCTTCTTTTGTCTTACAGACAAGACCTGCCTCATATAGGTCTTCATCCTCCCAGCTATCATCCCATTTAAAACTCCTCACAAGTATTTTTCCATTATCTACATTAGGTGAATAATAGACACCCTGATACTCAGGTTTCCACTTAATCATTCTTAACGCTCCCTTCTTTTTTTTCACCTTCTTTGTACCCCAGGCGTCTTGCCCATCTTTCAAACTTTGGATAATCATCAATGTACGCATATCGCTCATCCATCGTCAAAAGCCACAGTACTGAAACTACATCCTTCTGCTCCTCGTGAAAATTAGCCATGGCATCCATCACGCTGGTAGGCGTGATGTTGGCACTCATGCCGCCTGCCCTTATCATCTTGAGCGAAGCCTTGGCCAGCTCACTGCATTCCTCAGCCAGCTGCTCCGCCAAATCCCTCTCCGACAGCACTTGCCGGATATACATAGCGTATTTATTCATTCCACATCCTCCTCAGTACCAGAAAACACCCTTGCCGCCCTTGATGGCAGCAAACTCGCTGAACTCCGTCCTGCACAGCTTCTCAAAATACTTGATTTTTCCCTCGTACAGCTTCCAGGTGGCGTTCTTGAAGGACTGCCTGAGAGTATCTATGAACCGGCACAGCCGCACATGGGCAAAGCCGAAATAATCCTTCAGCACCAGCATGGAGGCAACCTCGCACTTGTCAAACTCTATGAAGGTCCGCTGCATCATCTTGTATTCAGACAGGCTCTTTTTCATGCTGCTGTACTTGTCAACATAGTGCTCATACAGCACACCCTTGGGATCGAAGGGCGTCACCTCGTACTCGGGATAGCCCATATTGCCCGCATCATCCTGCCTGCTGCCGTGCACCGTGGTCCTGATGATGTCATCCACAGTGCCCCCGCTGATATCATCAATGGCGTGGACATAGACATCCTTCAGCTTGTCGCGGTAAATCATCAGCTGCTTGCCGGTGAACTTGAAGACGTGCTTCAGGACGTCCATGTGCAGCCACAGGGCATGTGCCCTGGCAACGCCGATAATCCTGTCCAAATCATCCTTGGGGATGTAATCAGTCTGCCTGTCGATATGGGCAGCAGCCCGCACCATCTTCACCGTCAGGGGCTTGACCTTCTTGGGCAGTTCCCCGTTTTTCACCTTCTGCCTGTCCACGTTCAGCACCTGGTTAATCTTTATTTTCTTGGCCAGCTTTGCCAAATCAATCACACCTTTCTGCCGATATTCAATTTTTTCACTCAATCTGCTTTATGTTCACGGCTGCCAGAAGCGCAGCCATTTTCTTTTGCCCCAGCATACCGAGAGCCTCCCGATTTTCCCGCTCCTTTTTCGCCTGCTGCACCGCGCTGTCATACATGCGCATGAACTGGGCCCGGGCTGTATTCACATCACGAATCTCCAGGCTGCACAGCTCCGCGATGCCGAACTGCCTTGCCGTGCGCTCCACCTCCGGGCAGGAAAACACCCAGGGCTTGTAAAGGTGCCTGTCCTTTACGTTGTCCATGACCTCCTGCCACGCCTCAGCCGATGTCAGGCGCCTTTCTCCCTTGCCTGACTGCAACGCCACAAAATCGCTGATTCCCCTTGCAGCATCGCATATCTCCGCCACGCTTGGCCAGAATTTCTGCGTTCGCAGTAGCTTTGCCATAGCTGCCTCAAGAAGCTCCAGGTTCATTCCAGCCAATGCCCTGCCGTAGATGCGCAAAGTCACCAAATCTGCCTTGGAGCTGGAGTATGCAAGAAAATACGGCGTGAGCACCCTGATTACGGACTGTTCCTTGGTCTCAGCCCCTTGCCTGCTGTTCTCCTTTGGCTGTCCCTGCCATCCTTGCTGCCCCTGCTTTCCCTGCTGTCCCTGCTGTATTGTCCCGGTCATCATCCTTGCTCCTGTCAATCTGCATCGCCTCCCATCATGCCAGCCATTTCATAGGCCCTCCGGCAGATGTCCACCTTGGAACTGCCAGATGCGGAGCCAAGTATGCCGTCAAAACCGCCATCAGTGTCGTTTTTCAGCCCCTGATGCGGTCTGGCTCCCTGCTGATAGCCTCCTGTCTGCTTTCGCTTCCATGGCTCATCACTGCCGGACTCCTCCCAGCGTTCCAGCATCCGCCGGAAATAGCTGAACTTGTTGCCCTTGATTTCATCGCCCCGGAGGAGCAGTTCGTCAAAGGCCTTGTCAATCCACTTTTTCCCGAATCTCAGCATGTAATCAGCAACAAACTGCGCCTGAAACGTCGTAATGTCCAGTCCTTGTATGCTTTGCCATCTTACTTGCGCATACCGCAGAGCTCCCTCCCTGGCCTCCTCGGGCACTTCACTTTTGGGCTCCCGTATGTCTTCAGGCTCACCAAGTATACTGCTAACACTACCGTCAAGCTGTTCGCCGTTATTCTGTTTTACATTCTGAGAGACAGGAGGAGAATTGCAGCATGATGATCTTGCTATATTATCCCCTATATTCTCTATATATTCTCTAGGGGGAAAATTTTCCACCATCATGGGGTAATTTTTTCCCCTATCTGGGTAATTTTTTCCCCTATCTGGGGAAGATTTTCCACCATCTGGGGAAAATTTTCCACCATCTTGCTCTAACATGGTGTAATTTTTTCCACCATTCGGGGAAGATTTTCCACCATCTTTTGTCCTAATGGTGTAATTTTTTCCACCATGTTCACTGCACATAGGGGAAGATTTTCCACCATTTATCTGCTGCCAGTTTATCGTGATGCACCTGGAGTAATTCCCTCCCTGCACATCGATGTACCCGGTATCTTTCAGGTTCTTGATATATTTCTTGATGCTGTCAACACCCAGCTGCATGAACTCTGCCAGATACTGGTTGCTGGCATAACAGCCGTTTTTGTTTTTGCTGAGGGCTATCAGCTCCGCCAGCAGGTTTTTCTGAACAATCCCCATTGGCAGGAGCCATATTTCCCGTGGTATCCACAGCCCCTGGAAGCCGCCGTTTTCTTCCATACTGCCGGCCCCCTTCCGCTACCACACTGTCACATTTGCCTCAGGAACCAGCTCCTGCACCCTCTGACGGAAATCCTCAGCATCGCTGTTGCCATCTGACAGGTGAATGAGCATCACCTCGGACAGCCTGCCCACATCGATATGCCCATCTACCAGGTAGCCAGAAAACTTCTCTATGCTCATGTGTGTGTTGAGCACCCGGTAGCCAAGCATGGCGTTCATCTCGCCAGCCCGGACTCTCTCCATAATCTTTTTGTGGCTGTGATTGCACTCCACCAGCAGGTGGGTGGCTCCCTTGATAGAGAACCGGAAGCCTGCTGCATCCGTGATGTATACCAGCCTTTCGCCTGTCACCAGGCTGTCTATCCTGTAGCCGAAGCAGGGCACATCGTGCTCCACCTCAAAGGGCAGGATAGTGAATGTATCAATGCCGTAAGCAATCCTCGGCTGGAGCACGCAGGCCCCCTTGCCGATATCCACCGCCGTATTTGTATTTCCATATACCTTTATGCCGCGCTTGGCCAGCTGCTTTCCGGCCTTGGCATGGTCGCCGTGCCGGTGGGTTATCAGGCACCCCCTGATAGCCCCTGTATCAAAGTCCATGGCCTGCTGCACTGCACTGAAAGGTACGCCTGCGTCCAGAAGGAGCGCGGTCCTGCCATCATCTATGAGATAGCAGTTGCCGCTGCTCCCTGAACCAATTACCTTGATTTCCAATCAGAACCCCGGCTCTTCCAGCTCGGCAGCGGGTGCATCTGCCTTGCCGGATGCTTTTGTCTCAGCTTTTACACTGGCCTTTGCCGGTTGGGCAACAGGCTTTGCCATAGCTTCAGGCATTTCCATCCCGATGCCTTCCACCACAGGCTGCGCCTCCGGCAGTGCCATTGTATCTGCCTCAGCCCTGACCATGGCATCATCCAGGTCAATCACCGTGCCCTGCTGGGTACCTGCATCCTCCGCCTCATCAACGCTCATAAGCCCCATGCTGATTTCAGGGGCCGTGGTGCGGATGAGCCAGCTGGCAGCACGGTAGCGGAGCATCTGGTCAGGCATGGTCTTCCACTTGCTGCCGGACTTGGTATACCAGCCCTCGGCCTTGGCGATGCCGATGGTAACGGCAGGTCCCTCAATAATATCCCCGGTTGCCTTTTCCCTTGTCCAGGCGATGATACCCTGTGAATCATCACCCCGCTTGCCGATTTCCTTGTACTTGATGGCATCGTACCTGCCACATGTATTGAATGTTGCAATCATGAACTTGGAGCTCCATGCCGGATTCCCGTAGACGATATACATATTCTGCATCACCATCAAAGGATCTGCCCCCATGCGCTGCGCCATGTTCACGGCAATCACGCAGTTTCCGAAATTGTTCTCGCCCCGAAACGTTTCAGGGACGATACTGGACATGCTGAACATCTTTGCCATGCGCTGGAGAAGGGCAAACCCTTTCTCGCTCTCAAACCCCGGACGGGTTATCTCCGTTTCCTGAACCACATTCATCACTTCATTTGCCATTTTTTATGCACTCCTTTTCATGCTTTTGTCTGAAACTTCTACATGCAGCTTCTTGTAGTCAGCTGACACAATCAGCGCAACTACCTGCTGGCCGATACCTGTCAGGCTGACCACGCTCTCAGCCTGGTCTACAATCACCGGCAGGTTCATGCCATAATGCTCACTCAGGACCGATATAATCTCCAGCCCTGCATTGACCTTGGCGGCAGTATTTGCTGACTTGTACTCAACCATCGTGCCATCCGGTGAAGGTATCAGGGCATCACAGCACTCCTTGATACCGCCATTTACCTGCTCCTTGAAAAGCTGGAAGCTTATTGACTTGAACCGGCTGTTAATGTGCTCTGTTACCATCGCTACCTTGATACGGATAAACTCATCACAGAGGAACAGCCCGTGCTCCACGTTTTCCAGCTGGGTGGCCTTTGCCTGCTGAATGGATTCCAGTTCAGCAATACGGGTCCTGACCTTTTCAGCCACCTTCACGCTGGCCAGCTTACCGTTGACCTCGTCAATGCGCCTGTCTACATCTGCCACCTGCTCACGGACAACGCCTGCCTCATCAGCTTCAGCGGTAAGCTGGGCAATTCTTGCATTGATTTCCTTGTAAGAATCCGTCTGCTCAAAAGGAACCACCTCCTGCAGTCTGCCTCTGGCCTTGGTTATATCTGCCTGCATAGCCTCCGCTTCCTCTGCCAGCTTGTCAGCCTTGCCCTGTTCCAGCTCAATCTCAGCCTTCAGCTGCTGGATAACAGCATCACTGCACTGCTTGCCTGCCTCTCTTATCTTCGCCTTGCGCTCGTCTATGTCGGCAAGGAAGGCCGCTCTTTTTTCTTCAACCTGCTCCGCTGGCAGTGCCTGCCCGCAGCATGGGCAGACAGTGTTTCTGACATCCCATTTCCTGGAAACAACCTCCTGCCAGTCCTTCAGCAGCCCCTGACGGCGATTAGTCAATTCCTCTACCCTTTGCCGTCCGTGGCGGATGCTGTTTTCAACGTTGCTGAGTTCAAACTCCTTCGCAGCGCGTTCCGCCATCAGCCTGCTGATTTCTCCATTAACAGCCTCGTTTAGCCTTCCCTGTTCCTGGAGGTGCTTCAATCTTCTTGTCTCTACATCCGCCCTCAGGCCCTTGATGGCTGCTTTCTTGGCCGCTGACTTATCACTGCCCACAAGCTCATCACGCAGGCTTTGAAGCTCTGTCAGCTCCTTTCTGAGTGCCTGCTCATCTACAGGCTCAGGCATGGAACTGTTCTGCTCATCAATTCTTTCCGGCAGGGTGTCCAGTTCCTTCTTCAGCTTTGCCCTCTGCTTGACGGCTATCGCCCTGTAATCGTCTATCCCATAATACTGGTCAGTAGTTCCCGGCATCAGCAGGAACTTGGGCAGGGCCTTCAGGCGTTCATCCTGCATGATTTCACCATCAGGCACATCACCGCACACCTCCAGAAGGATACGGCGTCTGTCGTCCGCCTTGAGGGTTTCTGAGAAGTATCCCAGCACTGACATAATCTTTATCATATCCATGCTGCCACCGCAGAGAGCCTCCACGGCTTTGATGTAATCCTTTTCCTTCTGGGGCACACCATCGATGGCGAAATCCGTGGTATGCCCTGTCAGCTCCGCTGTAGCTGCCCCCTTCTTCTTCGTCCACTTCTCGTAGAAGTCCTTGGACAGGCGGACTATGCCGCCACCGTCCTTCTCGATGTAAAGCTCTGCCTTGTGGTGCAGGTTGTGGGCGCCTGCTGTCTTAGGCGAGAAGTCTTTCTCGCCGGTGATGGCACTGCCGGTCAGCAGCCAGCAGATGGCGTTTGCCACCGTGGTTTTCCCGGTAGCGTTGCTGCCATAAATGCAGCAGTCAGCACCCTGGAAATCAATGTCCATTTGTTTTATCCCCCGGAAATTCTCCAGGGTAAGCTGCAAAAACTTCATTGAAAAAACCTCCTTGCATGTGATAGACTATAAACATCACAAACATCTTTCTGCGGACCGCCTGGCACAGTTCAGACGGTCTTTTTCTTTGCCCCAAATATCAGCCCTCTGCCCAACTTGTCATGGAGAGGGTGCCCTTCAGAAGCTTCCTGAGAAGCATTGCATACCTGATTCTCTTTTCCCCATCAGATATTGCCATCAGCTGAGTGATAGCAGCCTCCATTTCTGACTTTACGTTCATCAGGTGGTGGCCGAAGGCCTTTTCCTCTGGTGTCTTGTTGTCCTTACCGACAGCTTCCAGCTCCCGGATGCGGGCCTGCATCATCTTCAGCTGCTTTTTGGTTTCCTCCGGCACCTTCTCAACTTCCACAATCTTCTCCACTGTGGTTGCGTCAATAGGCTGGTTTTTAGCTTCTTCCAGTTCTTTAGCGAGAGCATCTATTTTCTGCTGGGATTCCTCAAACAGATTCTGGTATTTACCAGCTTCTTCAGCAATCTGTTCATGCTGCTTATCCGCCCGGACAAGATCACGCTGGAGGGCGGCATATTTTGTTTTCAGGTCGGCCAGCTCCTGGCTCTCGCCTGCCTCATCCAGCTTGGATTGAAGGTCAGACATTTGCTTTCTGTAAAATTCCGAATCATGCTTAGCGACCTTCAGCTTGTCTTTTGTGTTTCTTAGCTTGCTATTAGTGTCGTACAACTTATCTTGGGTGCGATGCAACTCTGCTGTAGTTTCATTCAGCTTCTTGACAATGCCCTCCAGCTCGGTCTTAGACATGTCCTTGATTTCATCCTTGTGCTCGTCCATGAACTCAAAGCACTTTTCCTCGTCCTTGATGCTCATCAGCGTCATGATTTGGGTTTTGTTCAGCTCTGCCAGCTGCTCCGGATCTGCACTACGGCCGAAAAGCTTCTGCTGGCCGTCACCAAAACGCTCATAGGAAGCAATCAACCTCTGGGCGGTGCGCGGGGAGTAGTCAACATTGTCTTTCAGCCACTTTTCCCAGTTGCCATGACCTACGGCACCCTTGGCTTGCAAAAGCCTCTGGCCAATGTCCATCATGGCCAGGTATACAGTTTTCCGTGTCTGCTCCTTGATAGCATTGATTTCCGATGCCAGCCGCGTGAGCATCCCACCCGTAGTTTCTGCCGGTGTATCGGCAGGCTTAATCATCATTTCGTTTTCCATGTTTACCTCCTGTTTTATGCAACCCCGTCCAGGGAGATTGCTATAGTGCGCAAGGGCTCAAGCACCTCATGCTCGAACTTTTTCACAAATGCCTCAGCATCCTCCGGCAGATCTTTATTGTATTTTCCTCTCGCCTGGATGATAGTTTCCCTGGTCGAAATCTCCATTGTGCCAAATGATTTGTCCATATCATCTGTCTTTCTGATGTAGACCACCTGAGTGCTGCCACTGGCAACACGCTCCTTGTAACCGCCTACGCAGTTGTGCATGTAGACGCCCTCCCGATGCAGGTCGATAAGGTTTGGTGGGATGACTATGACATACCCATCAGCCTGATAGCTGTATTTCTTTTTGAGCTTCGGTAGAAGCTTTTTATACTTCTTTTCAATGCCTGAAAGTTTTTTGGCCATCTTGTCTTTGCTTTTTTCAAAGTCCAGCATGGCCTGTCTGTCACGCTCCACATTGATAAGCTCTATGGTTGCCTGATGAGCCTGCACCAGATTCTGTGGGAACAATATAGCTTTATTGCTCAGGTTGTAGATGTGCCCCATGTTGTAGTTTTCAGCCAGGTTTTCGCAGTCCCTTATATAGTCTGCGTATATCATAAATGGCCGCGGTTCCTTGCACAACTTCTGTTGTTTGATTATATATGACATAATTTTTTTGATTTTTATGCTGTATCTGGCAGCAATATCAATGGTTGCTGTAAGATATGGCTCATTGTAGATTTTTGAAAGCTCCTCTGCTGGAATAGGCTGCCCTATTCGCCTGAGTTTCTGCCACATCTCTAGGAGGCGGTATGTAGCTCCTTTTTCGAAGAAGAATCTTTTATCTTCTTTAGTGAGCTGGCCCTTGAAGATTTGGGCTACATTATTGCCACGCAGGTTTATTAGATGATTGAGTGTGTATTTGTTGTAAAAGGTTTCCATTATGGCATCAGCAAAGCCCATCTTAGCTGCAATTTCAAACTGCCCGGGATGTCTTGCCAACCGTTCCACTATATTTATCAGCGGCCGCCTCCGTGGCAATATTGCCCATGCATCCTCCAATGCTTGTCTAAATGCCTCCACTGTATATCCTAAAGAGGTATTCTGGACAGCGTCATAAAGGCTCTCGTAATCGTCGTATGGATATACTGTGTTGGTTTCCTTCCAGGCATTACCATACACACAATCCCTGGCGCTAAAGGTGTTTCTCGCTTTAAAACCTGCCGCATGCCCGCAAAGCCATGCGTTGATTTTTTTGTAGAAATAGATACCATCTTCTACCCTTATGTCGTATTGATATAATTTCCAAGGGGAAGCGTATGCCACCCCTTTGCCGGGAACAAATACATAGAGGGCATCAATCAGCCGAAGAGGTTTTGTGCGCCAGGGAGCCTCGCAGGTCTCATAACCGTAGCAGCTGAATATGGCTGTGCAGGTTATGATATCTGGATTAACTTTAGACTTGGCAAAGTGATAGGACAGTGCGTTTCTTTTGGCAGGATTCTGACCGACCCATGCTTTTCTGACAGTAAAATTTTTGGTACAACAAGGGCAGATATCTCTTTTGTTATGCACCTTTTTCTTGAGGCGGCTGGCAGAAAACTTGCTTCCGCAGTAGTCGCAATAGGCCTCACCACCACGCAGGAGCCAGATGTGATGTGGCCTGCACACTTCATCTACCCGCTCGAGCCATTCTTGTGGAATGTCTTTTGAGAAATGGGACTGTATCTCCGACAGCTCCATATTTAAGGTCTTTACCCTCACAGCAATCCCTCCAGCTCACTGTCGAAATCATCGAAGCTGAACGAAGGCGATGCTTCCTCAAGCTTTGGCTTTTCGTAAGGCTTATTTTCCAAATCCGTCACCGGTGTCGCTTTTGCCTGCTCATCCACGCCGTATGGCTTGTATTTCTTGCACTCAGCCATCATGAGATGGTACATCAGGCCAGCTTCCAGCTGGTTATGTGCATCACCCGGAGCGATGCCGTAGTATTCCATGACACATGCCATGGCCTCCAGCGGTTCCAGCTTCACGCAGTTGCCTTTGCCTTTTTTGTTGCGGGCGAAATTCTCCATAGCATTGTATGCGCCTTTGGTGTCCTTTGCAGCATCCGCAAGAAGCTCAACCGCCTTGGAATCATTTGCCACGGTCCACTCAAGCCACTCCAGGCACATACTGCGGATAGCATCCTGCGGGGTTCCGTGCTGGAAATTTTCAGCCTCCAGCTTTTCCTTTGCCTTAGTATAAAATTCATCAATGTCTGCCATATTACCCCGTCCTTTCTTAACTTATAGGAAAACTCCTATGGCTATCATGATAATGATGCCAATCCAGCCCCAGCCATATTCTGAAATCATGGTTGCTTACTCCTTTACCCAGTAATTGATGCGGATTTCCTGTCCTGGGTATATGCTACCCCGGTTCTCCCAAAGTTCCGGATTGAGCTGTACTATACCCTCCTCGAACTCTAGGATGTACCGGCGGCCTCCTGTGTTCAGCGGCAGAAACCGCTCGCTGATGTCCCGGAGTGTATCGCCATCCTTGACTGTGTAGACCGTCTCCACCAGCTTCTGCTCTCCTTCATAGAAGCCAGTCAGCAATGTTACAGCTATGGCACCGCCGATAACGGCAGCTGCTACCCTTCCCCAGCGTACCTTCCTCACGCGCTTAACTGACAACTTAAAGCCTCCTCTCGCCATATTACGCAGGTTTGTTTTCCTGCTTCCTCTTGCTGATTTTCTTGATTGTGACATTCACAATGCCCATGCCATTCTGATGAGCGATAAGTTGTGCCAGCTTGATGTAGAACTTTTCAGGACTGAAGTTAATCAGCCCGCTTTCGTGCTTTTCCATAATGATTTCTCCTTTGGTGTTGGTGTTTTTACTGAACTGCCGTATCTAGTGCCGGGTTGGTGTTTGCCCGGCGTTAATCTTTGTCTGTCGCAGATTGGTGTTTATCTGCGAGTTGTTTCACCTCTTTCTCTGTTTCTTTTCGCTGTCAATGAATGTTACGCTGTTTCCCTCTAGCTTGAAAGACAAGCTGTGAAGCCTGCCATCCTGGGTTTGAGGCCCGCTGAGAAGGATGTATGAGTGTCTTTCCTTGCTCCTCTCCTTTGCCAGCCTGCCCCAATATATCAGGTCCCCCTGATACTGTATGAGGTTCGCTTTCGCGAACCCATTTACCCAACTAACCAGGATTTCAGCCCCGTTAATGGTTAGGCCCTTTATATCAACCGTTGCCATACTTCACCTTCCTTTCCAGTGGTATGTACCCGCTGTCAGCTCCCACCTCTATGCTGGCTCCCAGAGCACTGAATACAGTGTGTGCGGCTCTTAATGTAGGCTCCAGCTTTCCCAACTCATACAGTGAGATTGAGGCTACAGATATACCCGAAATTTTCGCCAACTGGCGAAGCGATATTTTATTCTTCATGCGCTCCTGCTTCAGGAGCTGTGCAAATTGCATTTCATTCCCTCCGTGTTTTATTTGCCGAAATAGTCCCACAGGACCTTGAGTATCAGCGCATTGGCTGACAGCCCCATAGCCTTCGCCCTGTCCTTGATGGACGCCCGCAGGTCTTCCGGCAGGCGTATCATAAAACTTACTATCATCTCCCCACCTCCTCTCAAGGCCATATTCATTATGAATATGCTATAATAGTCCGCTAGGACTATTATCCCGAACTGGTTTTTACTAAATACAACATTGCAACCGCCTCAATTATGCGATATGTGTATTTTCCACCTAATTATCACACGTTATGTGTAGTAATTCTGCAAAAAAAATATTCATATCACACATAGGGAAATTTTCTTTGATTCTTATCAAAAAATCCCTGCTTGGCTTTCTAATCCCCAACTCTATCTTGCTATAAAAAGAAGCGGATACTCCAAGCGTTTGCGCCATCTCGGCTTGAGTTAACTTTTCGCTCTTACGAAGCTTTTCCAAACAGTTCACTCATATCACCTCCCATTATACACATTTTGTGTGATTTACTTTGCATTATGATAATATCACACATTTCGTGTGTAGTCAACATTTTTTACACATTTTGTGATAAAATATTTTATATGAATAACACTTATTGTGTAAAAAGGAGTGCCGTTGTTATGGAAACATTAAAAAAACTACGCAAGTCCAAAGGTTTAACCCAGGCAGAATTAGGAAAAATATTGGGTGTATCTCCTAGTACAATAGGTATGTACGAACAAGGAAGACGCACTCCTGACAAAGATGCGCTAATAGCTATATCCAATTATTTCAATGTATCAACAGACTATCTTCTTGGAAACGAAAAAGAACCTGACACTCGCCCAGACCTCCCACCCCTCACCCCGCGCGATGAGCGCGACATCGCCAAGGACCTTGAGAAAATGCTGGCAGAACTCGACACCTCCGCTGCCTTTGGCGGCAACCTCACTCCCGATGGCGAAGACCTAGAACTCCTAAAGTCCTCCCTCACCCAGGCCATGACGCTGGCAAAGCGCGTTGCCAAGCAGAAATTCACCCCGAAGAAGTACCGAAAGGAATGATAGACAATAGGCATTAATAACAATCAATCGTTGTGCAAAAGATATAATTATGCTATAATCAATGTAGATGAAAGGACTGTAGCGTTCGGCGCTAGTCGCGAACCCCATTGCTTATAGCAGTGGGGTTTTTAATTTTTTCAGGAGGAGTATATGGCACCACAGAGATACGATAGGCCATTTTGTGAATACCAAGAGATGGTAAATCATCTTGTACATGATTATGGACTAATCATTAAAGACAATGATTTCGCAATACATGCTTTAAAAGTATTTACCTACTATGATTTAGTCAATGGATATAAGGATTCTTTGATGATAAACGAACGATACCGCCGGGGAATTACCATTGAATTATTGTGTAAATTGCGTATCTTTGATAAGGATTTTCAAAACATACTTTTTTCGAGGATGATTATGATTGAAAATTTCTTCAAAAACACTCTGAGCTACATAATTGCTAAGAATTTTGGAGTTAATCATAAAGAGTATTTACATCTCAAAAATTATAATTATGCTATAAAACACATAAATTTCTTGAATACACTGAAAGAAATCCACGCTGTCATAGATAGCCCCCACACACCAATGCCTACTGCTCATTATAAAAACAATCACAATCACATTCCTCCGTGGATACTATTTAAGAATATATCTTTCAGTAACAGCATAAACCTGTTCCGAGCTCTGAAGGCAAGGGAGAAAGATTATATAGTTAACGAACTACTACCAAGCCAAAGACTTGATTATCCTAAAAAAGTTGAATTTTTGACTTCTGGATTAAATCTCCTACGCAAGTGCAGGAATCAGATTGCACATAATCTGAAATTTGTAACCTTTCAGGGCAATTACTTGGACAACCTAAAAGAAATTTCAATCACTTCACTGTTGCCAATGGAACTTACTAAAACCAATGATATTTATAAAACATTAGGCACTAAGGATTTGTATGCAGTGATACTATTTATCTATGCCGTATTGCCCGACAAGAACTTAAAAGACTTTTTCTTAAATGATTTGTTTTGCTACATCAGCGATAATGTTGAAGTATTTGAAGAATACGCTTGCATAACCAAGTTGCCAATGGATATTCTAACTAGAATAAAAGCTACCACAACTGTCTAGATTGTAAGATAATTGTGATACTCCAGTGCCATAACAGGTATCACGCAAGCATAAATTCACCCCGAAGAAGTACCGGAAGGAATGACTGCCAGAGAACTGTAAAGGCAAGACGACAGCACAAAAACCTGCTGGGGCTTTCTGGTTAAGCAAGGAGCGATTATTATGTTTTTCTTTTTTGATGATGAAGATATACAGCCAGGTGCATCTCTATTCGATTCCATAAAACATATAAATGAATATGGGGAGGAATATTGGTCAGCAAGAGAGCTAATTCCTTTGCTGGAATATAATGAATATCGCTTTTTCAAAAAAGTAATTGATAAAGCGATAAATGCCTGTGAAGCCACTGATAACAAGGCTTCGGACCATTTCGTGCAAGTGCACGAAATGGTCACAATCGGCGGTGGTGCAGGACGCGAAATTGAAAATTATCACCTATCTCGCTATGCCTGCTATCTTATCGCTATGAATGGCGATCCGCGCAAACGGGCTATTGCTCTCGCTCAAACCTATTTTGCTGTTAAGACGCGCCAGCAGGAACTTATTGATAATTATGATAAATTAAACGATGATAATAAACGACTGGCCATTAGGCAGGAAATGAGGAAACACAATAAGTCTTTGGCAGATGCTGCTCATGATGCTGGAGTGATTCAGCCTAAAGATTACGCCATATTTCAAAATGCTGGCTATAAAGGTCTGTATGGAGGAATGACTCGCCAAGATATTCACGCTCATAAACATCTAAAGAAAAGTCAGAACATCCTAGATTATATGGGGCATGAGGAGCTGGCTGCCAACCTGTTCCGAGCCACTCAAACCGAGGCGAAGCTGCGCCGTGAAAATACCAAAGGCAAAGAAGCTGCCAACAAAACCCATTTTGACGTCGGTGCAGCTGTCCGGCAGACAATAAAGGACCTTGGTGGCACCATGCCTGAGGACCTTCCAACCCCAAAGAAAGCATCCCAGCTGGAGCAGAAATTCACCCCAAAGAAATACCGTAAGGAATGATACAATAGAAAGGAAGAAATACCATTATGGATTTCAAAGATACAAACAACAAATTAGACTTACTCAAAGCTACAGATACTCTTACCAATGACATTAATTGTTTCATGAAGGATATGATTAATAATGAGTCAGACTATAAAAAAGCTGCTCTAATATACTACTGGCTACGTGATTATAAAAATATCATAAAAAACGAGAACCATTTTAATATAGCCTGCCTGCCTTCATACAAAAGAAGAAATATTGTATCCGTTAATTTTGGTTTTAATCCAGGTGCAGAATTAGGCGGCAAACATTATGCTATAGTTTTGCACGATAGTAATAAAAGCAATCCCCTTATTGCAGTCTTACCATTAAGTTCTATCAAAGACACAAAACTAAAAGAAAACATTCATCCTTCAAATATTTACTTAGGTAGAGAAATATATCACCGCATTGAAAGCAAATATAATGCGTTATATACGTCACTAAAAGCCGAAATCGAAACAATAAATGAAATTGCAGAACAAATTAATCCAAATGACAATCATGCGTCTGAAATGATAAGCAAAAAACTACTTGATTTGGATAAAAATATGAAACTGTTATCCAAAACAGAAACAGAACTAAAACATTTAAAGTTAGGTAGCTATGGCATTATCAATCAAATAAGAACTGTAAGCAAAATGCGTGTATTGAATCCAACAAATAAGTACAGTTCGCTATATGACTTAAAGGTTTCTTCTGAAACAATGCTCAAGATAGATGAGAAAATTTCCAAATTTTATACTTTGTATTGACATACAATCAAAAATATTATAGAATATAGGCACAATAAGCGGTTCGCCCGCACTAAAAACATGATGATGCGGTTCGCCCGCAACTAAAGCAGAAACGCCCTGTGCCTATAGCATGGGGCGTTTTTCGTATTAAAATTTAGGCGTGGGGAGTATTTTTAAAAAATCAACTTTCCAGTATTATGAGATAGTTCAATCAGAGGGTACTTTCGGTCAAGACTACTTTGATGAGCTGATTGAGTGCATCCGCGACATCAGGGCATCGGAAAAACTTTTCTATCAGAAGGTGCGCGACATTTATGCCCTCGCCGTTGATTACTTGGATAAAAATCATACAAACAGAATATATTTTTTCTTGTAAAAGCTATGAATATGTGCTACTATAATAGCCAATAGTGATCCTCGGCGTAGTTCTTGCTACTACCTTGGACAACGACGCCCCTGGCTTTTACAGCCGGGGGCGTTCGTCTTTTCATGGAGAAAATTTTATGGATGAAAAAATTTCCTGCTTATGTTATAAAAAACTGGATGCGAAACTGCAACATTATAAAATTTCTTGGTCTATGATAGCCTGATCCACGGCCCTACTCAAAATCCGTCACCAGTGTCGTTTTTCTCTTAGAGGGGAAATGCTTATGCAAAAAGAAAAGATAAAACAACGTGTCCAAAAGCTGATAGACCGCTATCATACCTGCAACCCCTTCAAGCTGGCGGAGCTTTGCGGCCTCCATGTCACCTATGCACCGTTGCAGGAGATGCACGGCCTGTACATGAAATACCGCAGGGTTGGCGTCATCATCATCAGCACGGAGGCACCGGAGGAACAGCTAAACTTTATATGCGCCCATGAGCTGGGCCATGCCCTGCTACATGACGGGCTAAACATACACAGCATGACATCCCGTGCCCATTTTTCTGCCGGCAGGTATGAGCGGGAGGCCGACTTCTTTGCCACGGAACTGCTCATGCAGATGCAGCTGGCGGCTGATGCAGATTTTCCTGACGAAGGTTTCTCTGTATATTCAATCACGCATGGTAATGGTATTCCTGACAAAGTAGCTGAAGCCTGGCTTGAATATCATGCCGAAACCAGCCAGCACCAGCAGATTTTCCCTTGACTGCAACACATTTTCGCTGTATATTATTTTTGAAAAAAATAAAAAGGCCGTACCTGCACCACCAGATACGGCCAGTTCAGTAATTATTTGCCTGCAAGGCGCATAATCACCAACACCATGTTGATTATACCACCTCTGCGGGCTGTTTGACAATGCTTGAAAGAGGTGTTTTTTCGTGAAAAAAGTAGGATTGTATATCCGCGTGTCTACGGATGAACAGGCCAAGCACGGCTTTTCGCTGGGTGAACAGCGTTCCGACCTGGAACGTTACGCTGCTGCCAAGGGCTATATCGTGTACGATGTGTACGCAGATGAGGGCAGCACAGCCAGAAAATCACTTGGACGGCGCAAGGAGCTCCAGCGACTGCTTGAAGATGTCAAGGCGGGCAACATCGACATTATCTGCTTCAAGTGCCTTGACCGCTGGTTCCGCAACATTGCCGACTACTACAAGGTGCAGGAAGTGCTGGACAGCTGCGGAGTTGACTGGGAATGCACCCAGGAAGAATATAACACCACAACCACCAATGGCAGGCTGATGCTGAACTTGAAGCTGACCATAGCCCAAAATGAGTCCGACCAGACCAGTGACCGCATCAAGTATATCAATCAGGGCAAAATACGCCGCCATGAAGAAATCACTGGAAAATTCCCTTATGGCTACACCCCGGAGAATAAGAAGCTGAAAATCATTGAGGCCGAAAGACCAATAGTACAGTTTATTTTCGAGCAGATTCTATCAGGTTCCAGTACCCACTCCATCGCAGGCAAGATTCTGGAAGAATTTGGTATCGCTATGGCTGCCAAAAGAATATGGAGGATATTAAGGAATCCTACCTACAAAGGGGAACGTTATGGTATTCCCAATTTCTGCCCCGCTATCATACCACCGGAGCAGTTTGACAAGGTTCAGGATATTCTCAGCTTCAACCGGCAGCCGACAAAGACCGGCATCCCCTACTACTTCACAGGAAAGGTGATTTGCCCCAGCTGCGGCAATATCCTGGTGATAAACTGCGGAAAGAGCAAGAGGACCGGCAAATATACACGCCCAGTCTATGTTTGCGGCAACAGATACACTACTGGAAAACCGGCTGCCAGCGGTGAAGGATGCCAATTTGGCGGTGGCGTATCAGAAACTGTCATAGAAAAGTATCTGCTGAATAACATGCAATCCCTTCTGCTGGATTATGCAGCTGAGCTGAAGGCATCTGCACAAAAAGGCAAAAGCGGAAGTTACATGGCTACGGCAAAGCAGCTGGAGGATAAGCTGGCCAGGCTGAAAGATATATACCTGGACGGCATCATTGACAAGGATGCCTACAAAGCCGATTATGAAAAGATTAAGAAACAGCTTGCCGAAGTTGCCGGAAAATCCGTAAAACGGCGTCAGGCACCAAAAGCCATGCTGATGATACTCAATGATGATAATTTCTCCGTCACCTATGAAAAGCTGGACCGCCAGCATCGCAGGGAGCTGTGGCAGAGCCTCATCAAGAGGATTACTATCTCACGGAGGCCGGAGGACAGGGGCAAGCCATACACGCAGTTCAATATTGAATTTATGTAACAAAAAAGCTGGCAGCAGAGCAAACACTCCACTGCCAGCTTTATTTTATTCTCTAAAAACTTATACCTCTGTCTTTCCAGTACGCCCTCTCTTGGTCATCGGGATACCCTGCTTGCACAGAGGGCACTCATCCGGCTGGTAGGTCTGTACATCCATGTGCAGCAATGCGGTGCTAGGCACGTCACCAAAGGTTGCCTTGCCGCCGCTGCGGTCAACCAGCATGCTGACAGCTACAGGGATGCCGCCATGCTCCTTGACTACATCGATTACCTCGCGGATGGAGCCGCCGGTGGTCACGATATCCTCCACAATCAGCACACGCTCCCCTT
>CAMFES010000005.1 GCA_945949525.1 uncultured Veillonellaceae bacterium | reverse complement strand
TATACCCAGGCTGAGTATGTGGACAGCTTTGAGGATATTGATGATGATTTTATCAAGCTGGCCCTCGCCGACAATGAGGAAGAGGATTCCGTAAAAAATATCTGGGAGCCAATGTCTGATTTGGACACCTATCTGCACCGCACCCTCAGCAGCAATGTGTGGGTCGATTACCTGAATCCGGAGGCTAACAAGGGCTGGGCGGTTCGCAAGGTACAGGAAAAATTCGGCTTTAAGCCGGAGGAATGTGCGGCCTTCGGTGACTATATGAACGATTATGAGATGATGCAGGAGGTTTACTATGGCTATGCCATGGCCAATGCACATCCTGACTTGAAGAAGGTAGCAAGATTCCAGTGCAGGAGCAACGCGGAGCATGGCGTAATGGAGCAGATTAAGGAGTTCATTCGTCAGGGGCTGATTTGACGGGGCGTTTTCTGCGGGTGTCAGACATGGCACTGGAGATGGGCTTGATAAAAAAGAAGGTTTGAGAATGAAATACGATTATCACATGCATTTTGAGTATGGCGACTATGAGGTGGACTGGGTCAAGGGCTTCTTCGAGGCGGCTGCGGCCAGAGGCCTGGACGAAATCGGCATCTCCGAGCATACTCATACATTTCCGGAGTTTGAACAGCTTTATTATGATGATTTGATACTGGATGATTCCTTTGTGGGCAGCTTTCAGCAGAAGTGGCTGAAAAAGAACAAGTTCAAGCACACGCTGGATGATTATTTTGCTTTTATGGCGCAGCTTAGGGAGCTAGGCTACAAGGTAAAGACCGGCATCGAGGTGTGCAATTTCCAGAATCAGGCCAAGGTAAAGGAGATTCTGGACAGGTATGATTTTGATTATGTCATCGGCTCTATTCACTTTATCAGGGGCTGGGCCTATGATTCCGTCGAAATCAAGGATGAGTGGAGCAGGCACTCCCTGCGTGATATTTATGAGTGGTATACCCAGGAGATAGAGCAGCTTTGCGCCGGAGGGCTGTATGATGTGCTGGGGCATCCATTCAATTTGCGCCTGTACAAATTTCTGCCGGACTTTGATGTGACCCCTTATCTGGTCAGGGCGGCAGAGGCATTGAAAAAGGCAGGCATGGGCATTGATGTGAATACGGGGACATTTTACCGCTACCCTATTGCGGAGATTTCACCGTATCCTGATTTTATGAGGATTGCGGCGGAGTATCAGCTGCCGATTATTACCTCTTCGGATTCTCACAAGCCGGAGGACTGCGGCAGCTATATTGACGAGGCCATTGACTATGTAAAGCAGTTCGGCTATACCGAGGGCATGACCTTTGACCATAGAAAGCGGATAATGGTTCCTCTGGGCTGATTGACAGGGATGCCGGAAATGATGTATTAGGTTGCGCTGGAAGGGCGGTATTGTATATGAAGCTGGATTTTTCGAGCCTGCCGGGCTTTAATCAGGCGGCAAACTGGATGAATGATGTGCTGAAGGGTGATGCCGGCAGCTATTCGCTGATACTGGACTGGGCGTACAAAATGGCCGCCAATGCGGATTTGCCGGGACTGGACAGCGCGGAGGAGCTGGCCAGGGAATATCTTGCCAAAAGCGGTACGCTGGAAGAGCGTGCTGACAGGCTGGTCAAGGATTATCAGGTGAAGACTGGTCTTTTAGGAGCTGCCACGGGTGCAGGCGGGCTAATGACCCTGCCGATAAATCTTGTCAGCAGTACCCTGCTGCAGATGCGCATGGCGGCTGCCATCGCCCTGATGGGCGGCTGGAAGCTGGAGGATGAGAAGGTAAAAAAGGCCCTGATGCTGTGCGCGCTAGGCTCCAAGGTTGTCAATAAGCTGACCTCTGCCGTGCTGGAAAAGGCGGCGCAGAAGGCGGCCGTGAAGCTGACCGGCAAGGTAGTGGGGAAGAGCGTGCCGCTGATGGGCATGGTATTGAGCGGGGCCATTGATGCAACCACCACCAAAACCATCGGCAAGGCAGCAAAGCAGTGGTTTATCACTGAGGTGCCTGATGTGCTGACAATATATGCGGAGTGATTTCAGTTTGTCGTAGTGCTTGTATGTCACTTTGGCGAGATATGAAAGTTTTGGAGATTAGTGCAGGGGAGCTGTTAGGTAAATAATAGCAAATGTCCCATGGGCGGTTACTTTTTTCATTGATATGTATAAACTTACGGTCAGACCTTTTTTAGAGCATCAGGGCAGTACCATCGCAGGCACGCTCGCGCTACTATCCACGCCTAGCGGATGCTAAGTTCACGCTTCGCCTTCGGCTCGCGTATCACTAAGCACCGAGGCGCGTCTAAGTGCCATGCGAATGGTACATGCCCTGATACTCTTTACTAGGTCTGACACAAAACTTTCACAAATCTGCTTATAAAGTCAACCGCCCATTAAATAATCTTCTAACAGTTGCAATCCTGCGACAGCTCCCCGCCTACTTATCAGCAATCTCTTATATTTCGCTCTGGCAACAAACAGTATTTTACGAGCAAGCCTGAAATGGGGGAGGGGGAGGCTGGCGAAACTTTTAACTGCCAGCCGTTGCATTGCCGCTCCGCCCATAGAATATTTGCTATTGCTTGTCTGACAGCTCCCTTGTGCAAACTGCAATTAATGTCGTGGTGTCATTGGTGGGATTTTCATTTCCACTGATTGATGAACAATGAGATTTTCGCTCATGTCTTTGGAGGAATGCTGTCCCCAGATTTTTTGCAGGGCGGTCACAAAAGCTCCCGGTGTCATGGAGGATTCCAGCTGTGCCTTTACGGATTTGTGCAGCTGGCTGAAAAATTCTTCTGAAAGCTCTACCGTGCGCTGTGCCAGCAAAATTTGCAGATTGGTATCCACCAGATACATGTGCAGTACAGGTTCCTGCAAATCCTCCAGAATAGGCTTCAATCCCGGCGGCAACAGCTGAACGCCTAGTGGGCAATCTCCCCAGCCCTCCTTGAAGATGCCGTCAATCTTGTACAGAAGGAACAAGATGCCATCCTGCTCATACAGTCCCAGCTCCAGCTTGCCGGTGCGAAATGCCTCTGTGGCAATCACATCAGTTTTGCTAAGCTGCAGGATGAACATGCAGCCGTTGGCATCTATCTGAAAAAGTCCCCCGTCCCCCTGATTTTTGATAGGCAGGGGGAATTTTTCTCCCACCTGAAAATTTGTGTATTCCATGCAAATTACCTCCACTAAGTAATGTATTTATACTGTTACGGTTCATTCCATCAACAGGTGTATTTTAGCACAAAAGTGATTAGTGAACAATGATACAAATTTCAATTTACTTACACAACTGAAAGCTTTATTTGACTATTAGGTACTTGCAGAGTGCAATTAGATCAATATGGTATAAATTTATTTTTGGGAGGAAAAGTTAATGAGTGATTTCGTGTACACAGAGACAGAAGTTAAGGATATGTGTAATGAGGCTTTGAAGAAGAGGCCATCGCTATTTTATAAAGAGAATTTTGTGAAAAATACAGGGCATATCAAGAATACTGGTGTTTCTTACACCGAGTTTATTGCACAATTTTTGCTAGATAAGATTAAAGAGTATAAAAATGGAATTAAACAAATAACCAGGGAGAAAACTTATTGTATCAGTACACATAATGGTGACTGTAGTGGGAAGTCAGATCGTGAAGAAACAGTAGCGATGAGTATGTATTCTTCTTGGCAAAACAGTGAAGGATATGACGTAATTGGAAAAATCATAGATTATCAGACACCATTGAAAAATGTTCAGGGCGATGAAGCCGGTAAGATAGACCTTTTGGCGTATAATGGCGAAAACTTACGTATTCTAGAGTTGAAAAAGCAGGAAAATTCAGAGACCATGCTTCGCTGTATCTTGGAAGTATATACTTATTTTCAAACAGTGAATAAAGTAAAATTGATAAAAGACTTTAATGATGGATGTCATTTGGAGATGCCTGAGAATGAGAGGATAGTAAGAGCCAGTGCGCTGGTGTTTGAAAATAGCTGCCAGTACAGTGATTATAATGAATACCCTATTTTGCATAAGTTACTAGATGAATTAAAAGTGGAAGTGTTGTCCATGCGTGAGGAAAATGGTGAATATAAAATTTCTATTCTTCATGAGATGAAAGAATAATTTGGAGAGGTCTGGGATGCGGAGTGGAAATCAAAAAGGATTAAACTTTTGTATTCATAGGGGGACGCACCAGATTGGCGGTATGGCGGCGGAGTTTGCTACGGAGAATGCTCGCGTTATTATTGATATGGGAGATGAGCTTTCGCTGGATGATGATTTTGTTTCGGCGCCTTTGCATATTTCCGGTGTAACGGATGCCAATGGCCGTTGCGATGCCGTGCTGTTTACCCACTATCATGGTGACCATGTGGGACAGCTGGAGCGGGTTCGTCCGGAGCTTCCTCTGTATACTGGGGAAGTGGCGAAGGACATCATGGTCATGTCTTCCAAGCGTACTAAACCTCAAAATTATGCTCTTCACAGCCGATTGGATAGTATCAGAACTTTTGCTAGTGGTGAGCGTTTGAGTTTCGGCGATATGGTGATTACTCCTTTCAGAGCAGACCATTCTGCTTGTGACAGCTACATGTTTTTGATCGAAGCGGCAGGCAGGCGTGTCCTTTATACTGGGGATTTTCGTTTGCACGGTATGCGTACAGATGATATGAAAGATATTATTAGTAACGTAAAAAAGGTAGATGTTTTGGTCACGGAGGGCACGACTATATCTCGTACGGCAGGCAATTTCACTCCGGAAGGTGAACTGGCACGACGCATAGTGATGTATTTAAAGAAATATAAATATGTATTTGTGTTGTGTGCGACTACCAATGTGGACAGAATTTCCGCTTTTGCCGATGCCGTTCCTGACGGGAAGTATTGCGTCAGTGACATATATCAGTATGGCCTGATAAAAGCCGTATTTGGCCGTAAAGGGAAGAAGATGCCCAAGCTCCTCTATTATGATGATAATATTTTGTCGAAGATTCAGAAAGCTGGGGGACTTATATTCGTCCGTGCCAATCCGATCTTTGAGCGCATCATTAGGAAATTTGACAGGTCAAAGAGTATTTTGCTCTATTCAATGTGGGATGGCTACATCAATAAGCAGGGCAGTAATCTGCCGGAATTCCTGACACTGGCAGGGAACTGGGAGAAGCTGCATACCAGCGGTCATGCTTCTGCGGAGGATATTCGTCATTTTGCGGAGCAATTGTCGCCAGATGTGATTATACCTATGCATACAGATGCGCCACAAAAAATGAAACAGCTCTTTCCTGACAGTAATGTTGTTGTTTTGCAGGATGGGGAAGTATTAAGCATTTAAGGCTGTTACATATTTTCGATATGGGTATATAAACCCCCATTTTTGCCATAGTTTGTACAGCGGCTGGCAGTATCAAGCTTCGCCAGCCCTCCCTCCCCCCTTTTTTTCAGGCTTTCCGTAGAGTATGATTAGTTGCTATAGCATCATACTAATGGAGTATCGTTTGATTATTATGTTGTATCTGTTCAGATCAATAAAGGACAGGTGCGGTATGTACCCATAGAAAACCTTTGTTGTGCCTCGTTACTTCATTCATCAGAGCCAAAGGCGATAGATGAATGTTAGTAACGCGAGGCACAATGAGGAGCGAGAGCGTGTTTTCGATGGGTACTACCGCTACCTGTCCCTTTTTTATGTCTGAACAGAGCTTACGAAATAACAAATTACATCAGTATATGCTCAAAGTAACAAACAACCACTACGGAAAACTGAAATTTCCCCACATACAAAATGTGGTAAAGATTGGCGAAATATGATAAAATAATCAAAGTATATGTTTTTATATACGCAGTATGTGCTAAAGGGATATATTTTTGGAAAAGAGGGTGTTGTCATGAGGTACTGTTTTTCTATTTTTTCAGCTGTTTTATTCCTGACTATGGCTATGTGCAGCACTGTCATGCATAGCACGGCTGAGGCAGCAGCCGATTCTTGGTATTGGATATCTTCGGATAACAACTATACAAAGTATTTTGATACTTCAAAGGTAAAGGTACAGGAAGCATTCGGGGGCATTGCCACCAGAATTACGGCCGTGACCAAAACCACCTACAGCTACGGGGGAGCCAAGGAAACCCTGGACAATTACGGCATAAAGGATATCAGGCCGAATGATCTGGCGTACAGCCTGGCAACCGTGCAGATATGCCCGCAGACAAGGGTGCTGGCCTATCTGACCGAAACCTTTTACGACAAGAATGGCGTGAAGCTGTGGAGCAAGCAGTATCAGCCGTTAAAGTACAAGGAGATGAACTCTCAGGAGTTTGACGAGGATTTTTATGCCTACATTGTGGATAGTGTCTTCGGCATGGGCGAGGTGGATCGCCGCGGTGCATCGGACAGATGGCTGCTTTTGTGGCAGGATCGCCTGTCCGGCGGCAGCTATGTGAACTGCATGGCGGACACGACTACCATGCGGGTCAATGGCGAGAATATTATCTTCTGGGAGTGGCAGGAGTGCAAGTCTGCCAGCGGCGAGGTTATAGAGATACGCTTTTTGAAGAAGGCCATCAATATCCCGCAGTACACCAGCAAGATTGTCCGCTACCAGCACTGGAATGCCCGCGAAGGCTGGAAGGATTATACGGACAGGGAAACGGACGGGGCATATCATGCCATAGCGAAGGGCTCAAACGATGAGAAGGAGCTGACCCAGCTGCGTACCTACGAGAATTCCCACATGAAATGGGTACACAGGTACAGCCTGGATGATTACGAATCCATCAGCCGCTGAGCTGTGGTAGGAAATCATGTAAATATGGGGAGTTAATATAAATGCCGATTAAGATACCAAATGATTTGCCGGCGGCGGCAATTCTGGAAAAAGAACATATTTTTATCATGGATTCAGACAGGGCCTACAGTCAGGACATCCGCCCCCTGCGGCTTTTGATTCTGAATCTGATGCCGGTTAAGCAGGTAACGGAAACCCAGCTGCTGCGCCTGCTGGGCAACACGCCTCTCCAGGTGGAGGTGGATTTTATCTATACTGAGTCCTATGTGCCGACCCATACATCCCAGGATTATCTGACGGAGTTTTACGGCACCTTTGCCGAGGTGCGGCACAAAAAATACGACGGCTTCATCATCACCGGGGCGCCGGTGGAGCAGATGCCCTTTGAGGATGTAGCCTACTGGGAAGAGGTTTCGGAAATCATGGAGTGGAGCAAGAGCCATGTGTATTCCACCTTTCATATCTGCTGGGGAGCCCAGGCGGGGCTGTATTACCATTATGGCATCCCAAAGTATTATGTGGCTCCCAAGATATTTGGCGTGTTCAAGCATCATCTCTGCCAGCAGAATGAGCCGTTGTTCAGAGGCTTTGATGATGAGTTCTATGTGCCTCATTCCCGGCACACGGAGATACGCAGGTCGGACGTTGAAAAGATAGAGGAGCTGACGATTCTGGCGGAGTCGGATGATGAGGCCGGGGTGTACGCTATTGCCAACCTGGAGCAGAGGCAGTTCTTTATTACCGGCCATGCAGAGTATGACCCTTTGTCACTAAAGGAAGAATATGACAGGGATATGGCGGCAGGCATGCCGAATGTCAACGTGCCGAAGAATTATTATCCTGATGATGACCCGTCCCGGCCGCCTGTGGTGCGCTGGCGCTCGGTGGCAAATCTGCTGTTTTCCAACTGGCTGAACTACTATGTCTATCAGGAAACTCCTTATGAGCTGGACAGTCTTTGCCGCTATCAGGACAATATTTAAAAGACAGGGTGAGGTTAATGAATTATAAGCGTTTGCTGGTTGCAGGGGCGGCTCTCTTGAGCTTTTCCTTTTGTGCAAATTGTACAAATACGATAAGTCAGGCTGAGGCGTCGCCGTATGTGCCGGAGGATATTTTTCGCTGGGTGCAGTCCTCCGCCCGGACCAACTATTTTTTCAACAAGCAGCAGATATGCTATGAAATTGATGCCGAGGGGAACCTTGATACCAATCTGCTGGTAGTTCCCGTGCTAAAGACCTTTGATGATGTGATGATAAACGATGTGGTGGCCAAGCGCCGCTGGAATGGCAAGTCCCTGGCAGGGTTTGAGGATTTTGTAGGGGTTTCGGAGTACCTGGTCATCAATCTGGCTGAAAAAAAGGTGAGCGTGCGGGAGGTGGATTATCTGGATTCTACATGGACGACTATTGAGGTGGTTAAGCCGGATCTGGAGGTCAGCCTGGAGGAGCTGTCAGAAAAGAGCCTGGATGGCAGATTCTATGAGAGGGTTATTGACTATGCCATGCGCAACCAGCTGATTTTGGCCGAGCGCACCAAGGGGGATCTGGATGAAGCGCTGAAGGCGCAGCTGGCAGAGGCCCAGGAGGCCTATCGGGAGGCCCACAAGCCGGACAGGCCGGAGGATAATGAGTAGAGGCAGGAAGAGGTTATCATGTCGACAGAGTTTACTTTTGTAGTGGAGAAAAACTGTCCTGTTTGCGGCAAAAGCACCAGGGTGGTCAAGGTAAAATCGCGGCTGGTGGCAACCCAGGTGGATAACGACTATTGCTGCCACTATCGTGATTTTGACCCGTATCTGTACCATATCTGGGTGTGTGAGCATTGTGGCTTTGCCGCGGATGAAAAGGTGTTCCTGACAGCCATGCCTATGAGCAGGCGGGAGCTGATGGGCAACGCCCTGGTTGAAAAAAACGTGCATTTTGATTTTCATGAGGAGCGCGATGTGCCGGATGGTATTGCGGCTGTCAAGCTGGCCCTGTTCTGTGCCGAGATATTGAAGGCACCGCTGGCCAGGCGGGCCGGTATTACCCTCCGGCTGGCGTGGATTTACAGGCTGTCCGGCAACAGGGAAAAGGAAATGGTATACATAGACAGGGCGCTGAAGCTCTATGTGCGCTCCCTGGAAACAGAGCGATATCCGATTGATACACTGACAGACAGCATGGTCATGTACCTGATAGGGGCGCTGTATGCCGATTTGGGGATACGCGACAAGGCTGTGCTGTACCTCAGCCGCCTGGTGGATGAAAAAAATTGCAGTCCTGTGGCCGATGACAAGCTGTATCGCGATGCCCGCCGCCTGTGGCAGGCTGTTCGTGAGAGCGGCCACGAGCAGGAGAATAAGGACGCTGACGAGGCAGGCGACAAGCGCGAAGAAAAGTCCGCAGCGGCGGCCCCGGCCAAAAAAGCGGCTCCCGCAAAGAAAAAGACCGGCTTCAGCCGCTGGTTCAGCTGACGGACAGGTGTTGACGGGCATTAGCAGGATAGTATGGGACAGGTGATGAATTATGGATATGCCGGCAATTATAGCCGAGTATTTTCCGGGCATCAGCGCGGAAAGCATCTCGGAGGCTGTAGAGGATTATCAGCCGGCCTGGAAGATAATACAGCATACGTGGAGCAATGAAACACTGCGGGAAATCATGCAGGGCAAGGTTTCCGTGCCGGATTCGGTAATCAATGAGGCCATTGCCGAGAGGCTGCTGGCAAATCCGGAAAATGCGGAAGTGACAGAAAATCCGGCAGATGCAGAAAACACGGAAAATATGAAAAGTACGGAGGCCGGGAAGGCTGTGGAGCTGCCGGTGACGGAGCTGCGCCTGACCTCCAGGGAAAACGGCAGGCTGGAGATTTTTGCCAACACAAGGAAGATGGGCAGGCTGGAGTTCTCCGGCACCATTGAGGAGTTTGTGCATAACACAGAGGATTCCCACGTAACCTATCGCGTCAAGGAGAGAGCATTGAAGGACCATGGGCTTGCCTCGTGGTTCTTTTCACGTATTTCCATGTCCATGGCTCAGAAGTTGTTTGGCAAATTTGATTTGGGCGAAAGCCTGCCCACCACGGTCAAGGGCAATTATATTACGGTGGACTGCAGGAAGGCCCTGGAGCAGTCGGAACTGGCAGAAGCACAAATCAAGGGCTACAGGCTTCTGGATATGCTGGAGATAAAAAATGCCGTGCCCCATGATGGCTATATCATGTTTGAAACGAGGCTGAACATTCCCCAGGAGATTCAGGTGGCAGCTCTGGATTTGCTGCTTCGCCGCAATACACAGGAGGTAAATGAAGCCAAATGAAAAAGATAGCAGTGCTGCTGCTGTGCCTGGTGCTTTTTTTGACGGCCTGCAGCGGAATGGCCGCAGCCAAGAAGAAGGAAGCGCCGAGGGACAAAGGAACAATCGTGTATATCCCCCACGACAACAGGCCGATTTCCGATGTGGAAACGGCTGACACCATACGTCAGCTGGGCTACAAGGTGGTGGTGCCGCCGGATGAGCTTTTGGGCAGCAAGAACAATATAGGGGATGCGGACAAGCTGTGGCAGTGGCTGGAGGACAATACCACCGTGCCCCACAAAAAGGACAAGAAGCCGCCATACAAGCCCCTGCCAGGCATCAAGGCCGTGGTGATATCCGGGGATTCCATGATTTACGGCAGCCTGGTGGGCTCAAGAAAGCATCATATCGCCCAGAATACCCTTCTGGAGCGGGTGAAGAGGTTCCAGGAGTTCAAGGATTCCCATCCCAAGGTACCCATGTATGTTTTTTCCTCGATTATGAGGACACCGCGTACCGGTGAGGCATCAGGCAGTGAGGAGCCGGGTTATTATTTCAGCTACGGCACAGATATTTTCCGCTACACGGCCCTGAAGGACAAGGAAGAGGTAGAGGGCCTGACCAAGCGGGAAAAGAAGGAGCTGAAGTTTCTGACGGAGTTTCTGCCCCAGGAGGCCATCGATGACTGGATGAGCCGCCGCAACAAGAATCTGGCCGTCAACAAGGCCATGATTGATTTGGCAAAGTCGGGCACCTTTTCCTACTTCTGCCTGGGGCGTGATGATAATGCGCCCTATTCCCAGACCCACAGGGAGAGCCGCTGGCTCAGCGAATATGGCAAGGAGCTGGGCAGGACGCGGTTCAACAACATGGCCGGTATAGATGAGTTTGGCATGCTTCTTCTGACCAGGGCCGTCAATGACCTGGAGTCTGTGATGCCCTTTGTTCATGTGCGCTACAACATAGGTGAAGGAGCGCGGGTTGTGCCATCATATTCTGACGAGGCCATCGACAGAACCATCCGCTCCCATGTAATCATGGCCGGAGGTGTGTACGTGACCACGCCTTCCAGGGCGGATTTGGTGCTGCTGGTGAACACCAATCCCAACGGGGAAACCTATGAGGCCAATGATGCCGAGAATACGGAGAAAAGCAGGTTTTCTACCAAATATTTCATGGGCATGGTGGAAGAGGAGCTGGCGGAGGGGCGCCCTGTGGGAATTGCCGACATAGCCTTTGCCAACGGCTCGGACAATGCCCTGATGGCCGCTCTCAGGGACAAAAAGCTGCTGTTCAGGCTGCAGGCCTACTCCGGCTGGAACACCCCTACCAACAGCACCGGCTTCGTGCTGGGGCAGGGAATGCTGATGCCGCGGATGTCGGATGAAAGCCGCAAGCGCCTTTTGTATACCAGGTATCTGGAGGACTGGGGCTATCAGGCCAACGTGCGTCAGAACCTTTCTGCCACCCTTGGCTATTTCAAGGGAAATGGCAGCGGCGGCAATCTCAACGAAAAGCGGGCCCAGACCGAGGCCTCGGCTACACTGCGCCTGCAGACCTTTGCCAGATGGAACCTGCCGCAGTTTGTGGATATCAAGCAGATAAAGGTGACTATGCCCTGGAACAGGCTGTTTGAATGCTATCCGCAGTTCTGAGCCTGAATACAATGTTTTCATAGAAACAACAAAAAATGTGAGCCTGCCCGGTGCAGACCCACATTTTTTGTTTGCTTATAATTTGCTTATAATCTTGTCAGGGCTTAGGCGTTGGCCTTGCGGAACTTCTCCATGAAGTCAGCCAGCTTCTCGCATCCCTCATAAGGCATGGCGTTGTAGATGGAGGCGCGCATGCCGCCTACGGAGCGGTGACCCTTTACGCCGCCCAGCTGGTTCTCAAGAGCCTCGGCAACGAACTTTTTCTCCAGCTCCTCGCTAGGCAGGCGGAAGGTAACGTTCATGAAGGAACGGCTGTCCTTGTCAGCATGACCAGCATAGAAGCCGTTGCTGTTGTCGATGGCATCATAGACCAGAGCCGCCTTCTTCCTGTTGCGCTCAGCCATAGCCTCCAGGCCGCCCTGTGCCTTAATCCACTTGGCAACCTTGCCTACCATGTAGATGCCGAAGGCTGGCGGGGTGTTGTAGAGGGAGTTCTTGCTGTAGTAGGTGTCATAGCGCAGCATGGTCGGCAGGTCGGCAGGGCTCTTCTCCAGCATGGAGCGCCTTGCTACCACCAGTGCCACACCGGCAGGCCCCAGATTCTTCTGCACACCGGCATAAATCAGGCTGAACTTGGAGAAATCCAGCGGACGGGACAGAATATCGGAGGACATATCGGCAATCAGAGGCACATCGCCGGTTTCCGGGATGTAGTGGTACTCGGTGCCGAAGATGGTGTTGTTGTAGCAGACATGGAGGTAGGCGGCATCATCGCTGAGCTTGATTTCCTCCTGAGTCGGGATGTGCTTGAAGTTTACATCCTTGCTGGAGGCGGCCACATAGCCGCGGCCCAGGATTTCAGCCTCCTTGTAGGCCTTGCTGGCAAAGCTGCCGGAGAGAACGTAGTTGCCGCGCTTTTCTGCAGAGGCAAAGTTCAGGGCAACCATGTCAAACTGCATGCTGGCGCCGCCCTGCACGAACAGCACCTCGTAGTCATCCCCCAGCCCCATCAGTTCAAGGATGTCGGCCTTGGCCTGATTGTGAACCTCGTCATAAGCCTTGGCACGGTGGCTGATTTCCAGAATGGACATGCCGGTGTTCTGGAAATTCAGGAATTCTGCCTGTGCCTCCTTCAACACCTCCAACGGCAGCATGGAAGGACCAGGGTTAAAGTTATAAATACGATTTGCTTCCAAAATGAAAACCTCCTAAATATCATCTTATACTAATTGTATTGCAAGCTATATGCATTTATTTATATGCGGTTATATGTGGTCAAGCTCAGTTGGCATCAAATACGATAACCTTGGCGCCGAAAATGCCGTCCATGGAGGTAATCAGCTTGATAACATCCTTTGGTACATCCTTGTCCAAAGTGAGAATCATCAGGCTGGTGCCCTCTACGCTGGTGGTGCCCACCTGCATGCCGGAGATGTTCACGCCGGCAGCTCCCATGATGGAGCCTACCTGGCCGATAACGCCCGGGCGGTTGATGTGTGGGCAGATGAGGATGCAGTCCTGCGGTGCCAGGTCAACGCGGTTGTCGTCAATCTTGATGATGCGTCCCTTGTCACCGAAGAGGGTGCCCTGTACGCTGACGGACTTGTCACCGGAGTAGGCGGTAACGGTGATGATGTTGGCAAAGCGCTCTGTATCCTTGTCCTTGATTTCGTTGACCTTCAGGCCACGCTCCTTGGCAAGACCAGGTGCGTTGACATAGTTGACGGTCTTTTCCATCTCGGAATCCAGCATGCCCTTGATAACGGCTGTGGTGACCATCTTGGTGTTCACGTCGGCAATCTCGCCGTTGTAGGTGATTTCCAGCTTCTTGATGGCGCCGTCAGCCAGGGCGCGTACCGCACAGCCCAGGCGCTCCGCCAGCTCGAAGTAAGGGGTGATGACGTTCATAACCTGCTTGGAAACAGGTGCCATGTTTACAGCGGTCATGACAGGCTCACCGTTGAGGGCGGCCTTGATGCCCTGTGCCACATCCACGGCAACACCGATCTGTGCCTCAACAGTAGAGGCGCCCAGATGTGGGGTTACATAGATACCAGGAACCCCCAGCAGAGGATGGTCGGCAGGAATAGGCTCGCTGGTGAATACATCCACAGCTGCACCAGCCACCTGGCCGGACAGCACAGCTTCACGGAGGTCAGCCTCGTTGATGATGCCGCCGCGGGCGCAGTTTACCAGGCGCACGCCCTTTTTCATGCGGGCCATGACATCCTTGTTGATCATATCGCGGGTGGTGTCGGTGAGAGGCATGTGTACGGTGATGAAGTCGGACTTCTCCACTACCTCGTCAAAGGTGCCTACAGTCACGCCCATGTCCTTGCAGCGCTCCTCGTTGATGTACGGGTCATAGCCGATAACCTTCATATCAAAGGCCAGGGCGCGCTTTGCCACGCCGCTGCCGATACGCCCCATGCCGATAACGCCCAGGGTCTTGCCCTTCAGCTCAACGCCGGTGTACTTCTTGCGGTTCCACTCGCCCTTCTGGAGGGTTTCGTTGGCAATCGGGATATGACGTGCCATGGACATCATCATGGCACAGGTGTGCTCGGTGGCGGCGATGGTGTTGCCGCCAGGGGAGTTGATAACGATAATGCCCTTGTCGGTGGCGGCGGCAACGTCAATGTTGTCCACGCCCACACCGGCACGGCCGATAATCTTCAGATTCTTGGCAGCCGCAATAACCTCGGCTGTAACCTTGGAGGCAGAGCGCACAATCAGCGCATCATAATCAGGGATAATAGCCAAAAGCTCTTCGGCCGGCAGCTTGTCCCTTACATCGCACTCAAATTCATCCTTCAAAATGTCTACCGCCATCTGGGAAACGCCATCTGCAATTAAAACCTTCATCCTTAGTCCTCCTAAAAATAAAAATAGCTCCACCCCGCATTGGGGTGAAGCAATATACTCCACGGTACCACCCAAATCACGCCGCCTGCTGGTGGCGCAACTCCAGCTCGCTGTATCGGGCTGACCCGTCCGGCTCATCGTCGGCCCCTCCGAGGCGGACAGCTGCCCTTCTCACACCGGCTCACACCAGCCGCCGGCTCTCTGGCATCGAAAACACAGCCTTTTCCTCTTCATCGAGTTAGGATATTTTTGTATTTCATCGCGATAAAGGCATTATATGTTATACTTCACGAAAAGTCAAGTGTATTTTTCAGAAATACGCATTTTACTTTTTTCCTTTATGAATTGCACTTCGGCAAAAAAACTACTATAATTTAGGTTAGATTATTGTAGAGTGTTTTAGACGATGGGGGTTTTTATGAAGATAGATGGTTTAGGGGCCAGGCCGACGCTGGCTGCCCGCAGTCCGGAAACGGGGCACAGGGCGGCATCCCTTGATTCGGATTTTGCCTCGGAGCTGGAGGATCAGCAGGACAGCATGACCCGTGAGCAGCTGCAGCAGATGCTGGAGGAGATTGACGCACAGGGGCAGAAGCTGACCAACACGCCTACCTATGATGAATTGAAGTCCTACCGCAGCCTGATTAAAAATTTTGTAGGCACCGTGGTTTCCCAGATGTATGCAGTCAACACCCAGGCGGGCTGGGACCGCATGGGGCGCCAGAAGGTGTACACCACCGTGAGAAAAATCGACAGGGAACTGGAAAGCATGGCGGAGAAAATACGGCTGGGGCAGACAAAGCAGCTGGATATTGTGGCCAGCCATGACGCTATCCGCGGCATGCTGGTGGATTTGTATATGTGATGAACACACAGTGGAAGAATATTGTCGGACACAGCGAACTGATAAAACGGCTGCAGACCCTGCAGATGGAGGACCGCATACCTCATGCCATGCTATTTTGCGGTGCGGAGGGAGTGGGAAAGGCCATGACTGCGGAGGCACTGGCAGCTGTTTTGTTGTGCCATGAGCCATCAGCGGGGCAGCACTGCGGCCGCTGCCCCGCCTGCCATGCTTTGGCGGGGGGCAGCCATCCCGATTATTTCCAGCTCCGGCCGGAAAGCTCCGGCAAGGCAGCCAAAAGCATCAAGATTGAGGCGGTCAGGGAGCTGCAGGCGGGAATTGCCAGAGTGCCACTTTTGTCACAGCGCAGGGTGGTCATCATCCACGAGGCTGAAAAGATGAACGAGGCGGCAGCCAACTGCCTGCTGAAGACCATTGAGGAACCGGCGGGACAGGCGGTGTTCATGCTGCTGACCAGTGCCCCGGCGGCTCTTCTGGATACGATTGTTTCCCGCTGTATGCGGGTGGAGTTCGGTGTTCTGCAGCATGATGAGCTGCAGGAGGTTCTCTGCCGTCAGGGACTGCAGGAGGCGGAGGCCGGGCGGCTGGCGGATATAGCCGACGGCAGTGCCGCCAGGGCCATGTCCCTGCGGGAGCCGGAGGTGCAGGAGCTGCACCGGCAGGCCCTGACCCTGACCGAAAGGAGCGGCAGGCTGTCCGTGGAGGAGCTTTTGCAGCTGGCCAAGGAGCTGTCCGGCTGCAGCCGTGAGCAGCTGATTCAGTGGCTGGGCTTTGTTGCCATGATATACCGTGATTTGCTGGTGCTGTACAGCGGCAGTGAGCTGCCCCTGTACAACAGGTCGGAGCTGAACAGGCTGACAGCCCTTTTGGACAGGTATCCGCCAGCCCGCCTGCTGGAGCTTTTAAAGCTGGTGCAGGAGTATCAGAAGCGGCTGAGGAGCAATGTCAGCCTGCAGCTTTGCCTTGAGGGCTTTTTTATAAGGTTAAATGCTTTAGTTGCATAATGAGATATGGAGGAATAAATGCAGACAGTAGTAGGGGTTCGCTTCAAGCGGGCCGGGAAGATATATTATTTTAGTCCGGGCAAGCTGGACATCAAGCTGAATGATAACGTTATTGTAGAAACGGCCCGGGGCATTGAGTTCGGTACGGCGGTCATCGGCCCCAGGGAGGTGCCGGACAGCGATGTGGTTCTGCCATTGAAGGAGGTACAGCGCATCGCCACCGAGGCGGACAAGGCCAAGGTGGCGGACAATCTGCGCCGCCGGGACGATGCCTTCCGCATCTGCGAGGAAAAGATTGCAGCTCATGGCCTGCCTATGAAGCTGGTGGATGTGGAGTATACCTTTGATGTAAACAAGATTATTTTCTATTTCACCGCTGACGGGCGCATTGATTTCCGTGAGCTGGTCAAGGATTTGGCGGCTATTTTCCGCACCCGCATCGAGCTTAGGCAGATTGGCGTCCGGGATGAGGCCAAGCTGATGGGGGGCATCGGCTGCTGCGGCAGGCCTCTTTGCTGCCACAGCTTCCTTGGGGAGTTTGAGCCTGTGTCCATCCGCATGGCCAAGGAGCAGAACCTCTCCCTGAATCCTACCAAGATTTCCGGCATCTGCGGCAGGCTCATGTGCTGCCTGAAATACGAGAATCACTGCTACTGCGGCAACAAGAAGCAGCGCAGAAAGATAAAGCCGCCTGCCCAGGGCAGCAAGGTCATTACGGCTGAGGGAGAGGGCAAGGTTATCAATCTGAACATGCAGCGCCGCTCCGCGACGATTCTTCTGGATGACCGCAAGACCATCGTGGCCTCCTGGGAGGATATCATCGAGAAGGACAGCGAGGACATGGTCTGATGGCTGATATTGTGCAGGACTGGGAACAGGTGGCGGCGAGGCTGTCCCCTGACGAGCGCCTGGATGACCTTTTGTGCAGCGGCCGCCGCATTATTCAGAACAAAAAGGAATTCTGCTTTTCGCTGGATGCGGTGCTGCTGGCCCATTATCCACGCTACAAGAAGCATTGGCGTGTTTTTGACCTGGGCACAGGCACAGGGGTCATGCCCCTCCTCATTGCCGATGAGGTGAAGGAGATTCACGCCGTGGAAATAAATCCTGTCATGGCGGAGCTGGCAAAGCGCAACGTGGAGCTGAACGGCCTGCAGGAAAAAATTCACGTATCCCTGGGGGATTACAGAACCATCAGGGAGCTTTACCCTCCGGAGAGCTTTGACTGCGTGATTGCCAATCCGCCCTATCGTCCCGTCAATCAGGGACAGCTGAACAGCCTGGACGGGGTGGCAAGGGCGCGGCATGAGGTGACGGCTACACTGCAGGATGTGGTCAGGGCGGCCAGATACCTGCTCAGATTCCGGGGGCGGTTTGCCATGGTGCATCTGCCGGAGCGGCTGGGAGAAATCATTGTGGCCATGGCGGAGAACCAGATACAGGTCAAGAGGCTGCAGCTGGTTCAGCCCAAGCCTGACAAGCCCTCCAACCTCATGCTGCTCGAGGGGGTGGCAGGAGCCGCGCCAGGAGGCATGAAGGCTGAGCTGCCGCTGATTGTTCACGAGGCTGACGGCAGCTACACCAGAGAAATTCTGGATATATACAATATGTAGAGAACTTATTACGATATTATAATGTAGAAGGGCGATGCTATGACGGAAGAAAAAAAGGGCAGGCTTTACCTGTCGGCTACGCCTATAGGCAACCTGGAGGATATGACCTTCAGGGCCGTGCGCATGCTGGGGGAAGCGGACGTGATTGCCGCCGAGGATACCCGGCACACAAGAAAGCTGCTGTCCCATTATGATATACATACGCCTGCGGTCAGCTACCATGAGCATAACAA
Source organism: uncultured Veillonellaceae bacterium (assembly GCA_945949525.1). GTDB lineage: Bacteria > Bacillota > Negativicutes > Selenomonadales > Selenomonadaceae > Anaerovibrio. The sequence continues at coordinate 33,992 of CAMFES010000005.1, read as the reverse complement.
GCTGGCCAGGGGGCCGGAGCTGGTGGAGAAAATGCTGGCCGGCGCCACGGTGGTCTGTGTCAGTGATGCGGGACTGCCAGGTATATCCGACCCGGGGGCGCATCTGGCACAGCTGGCCATTGAAGCAGGAATAGAGGTCAGCCCCCTGCCGGGAGCCAATGCGGCGCTGTCAGCCCTGATATGCTCCGGGCTGGACACTACGGCCTTTACCTTTTACGGCTTTTTGCCCAAATCGGCCAAAAAGCGGCGGGAGCTGCTGGAGCGCATCAGATGCAGTCCCGAAACGCTGATTTTTTATGAGGCCCCCCACCATCTCAGGGAAACCCTGGGGCAGCTGAGGGAGGCTCTGGGGGATATGCGCCCGGCAGTTGCTGCCCGCGAGCTGACCAAGCATTATGAGGAGTTCAACCGCCGCACCCTGGGCGAGCTTTGTGACTATTATCAGGAGCATGAGCCGAGAGGTGAGTTTGTCCTCATCGTCAGCGGCTTTGACAGCAGCACTGCAGCTGCCGACGAGGAAGCTGCGCCTGCCAATCCCGTAGAGCTGGTAGCAAAGCTGGAGGCAGACGGCATGCCCCGCAAAGAAGCCATGCGCCAGGCGGCCAAGACCCTCAACATGAGCCGCAGGGATATATACAACCTTTTATTGCAGGCTGAAAAGCTGGTGCAATAAACTTTTTCCACTCCGGCACCTGGCTGTACTCTTTTATTGCAGGCTGAAAATCCGGTATAGTGAGAGCAATAATGCAACGGCGGTTATGGTGTGTCATTTCGGATATATGCTTGCTGAGCGGCGTCGGCATATACCATAAGCAGGTGCTTGTTGAGCCTCGGTACTTAACGAATTCGAGCCGTCAGGCGATGAATGAGTTTAGTTCCGCTAGGCTCAATTAGCAGCGAGAGCGTGCCTGCGATGGTATATGCCTGTCGCCGCCGAGTATGCCGCTGTGTATGCCGCCGAGTATGCTGCTGTGTATACCGCCGTGTATATACCATATCCCTCGGCATGATTTTAATTTTACATAAATATACTTTTTAGGAGGAAAACATTTTGAGCAACAAAAGTTTTTATATCACTACCCCAATCTACTATCCCAGCGCCAAGCTGCACATCGGCCACGCCTATTGCACCACCATTGCAGACTCGGTGGCACGCTTTCACCGGCTGGCCGGTGACGATGTATTTTTCCTGACCGGCAGTGACGAGCATGGCCAGAAAATCCAGCAGAAGGCGGAGGAGCAGGGGATTACTCCTATTGAATACGTGGACCCTATCGTGGCAGGCTTTCAGCACCTCTGGGAAATGCTGAACATTTCCAATGACGATTTTATCCGCACCACGGAAAAGCGCCACGAAAAGGTCGTGCAGGAAATCTTCCGCCGCATTTATGACAAGGGTGACATATACAAGGGTTCCTACACAGGCCTCTACTGCACTCCATGCGAAAGCTACTGGACGGAGCATCAGCTGGATGAGAAGGGCTGCTGCCCTGACTGCCATCGCCCGGTGCAGGAGGTATCGGAGGAGGCATACTTCTTCAAAATCAGCAAGTACGCTGACCGCCTGCTGCAGTACATTGAGGAAAATCCTGACTTCATCCAGCCTGTTTCCCGCCGCAATGAGATGATTAACTTCATCAAGCAGGGCATGGAGGATTTGTGCATTTCCCGCACCTCCTTTGACTGGGGCATTCCTGTGCCGATTGATGAAAAGCACGTCATCTATGTGTGGTTTGATGCCCTGTCCAACTACCTGACCCCTATCGGTTATCTGGACGATGCAGAAAAGTTCAATAAATACTGGCCGGCCAACATCCATCTGGTGGGCAAGGAGATTGTGCGCTTCCATTCCATCATCTGGCCTTGTATCCTCATGGCTCTGGATCTGCCGCTGCCAAAGCAGGTATTCGGCCATGGCTGGCTGGTGGTGGACGGCAGCAAGATGTCCAAGTCCGTGGGCAACGTCATTGACCCAATCGGGCTGATTGAGGAGTTCGGAGCAGATGCCATCCGCTATTTCCTGCTCAGGGAAATCATTCTGGGACAGGACGGCAACTTCTCCCGTGATGCCCTTATCCAGCGCATCAATTCCGATTTGGCCAACGATTTGGGCAATCTTTTGCACCGCACCTTGAGCATGGTAGGTAAATTCCAGCAGGGCGTTGTCCTGGCGCCGGAGGGGCGTTCAGAGATTGACGAATCCCTGATTGCAGACGCCATGGCCGCCGTCAAGGCCTTTGATGAGGACATGAGCAGCATGAGGATAAGCAATGCCATCAAGGCAGTCTGGGCATTTATCAGCAGGGCCAATAAATACATTGATGAAACTGCGCCGTGGGCGCTGGCCAAGGATGAGGCCAGGAAGCAGGAGCTGGCCAATGTCATGTACAATCTGGTGGAGGCCCTGCGCATCATCAGCGGCCTGATTATGCCTTATATGCCGTCCACAGCTGAAAAGGTATGGCAGCAGCTGAACCTGCCGGGCACCATAGCCGACCTGCGCCTGGCTGACATGCAGCAGTGGGGCGGCACTCCTGCCGGTATGCACATCGGCCAGGCACAGCAGCTGTTCCCGCGCATCGAGGTACGGTGAGAAAAGCAAAATGAGCAAAATAGAAATCGTGCAGGATTTATCTGCCTTTTTGGCGGCCGATGAGCCAAAAGCCGCTGCTGCAAAAGGCACAGCTTCCCACCTGCTGGTGGATACCCACGCCCACATAGATGTGGACAGGTTTGACGAGGACAGGGAGGAAATGCTGGCCAGGGCCGGGGAGGCCGGACTGCTGGCCATCATCAACATGGGGGATTCCATCCAGTCCTCCGCCCGCTCCGTGGCCATGGCCAAGCAGTACGACATGGTATACACGGGCGTAGGCATCCATCCGGAGGAGGCCCGCCTCATGACTCAGGCTGATGAGGATATGCTGGCTGGCTGGGCACAGGAGGCGAAGGTGGTGGCTATCGGCGAGATTGGCCTTGATTATTACTGGGTGAAGGACGAGGAGCAGAGGAAGCTGCAGCGGGAAATCTTCATCCGCCAGCTGGATATAGCCCGGCAGCTTCATCTGCCTGTCTGTGTCCATGACCGTGAGGCTCACGGGGATACGCTGGCAATTCTCAAAAAGGAAGCCAGGGATGTCAGAGGCGTGATGCACTGCTACTCCGGCAGTCTGGAGATGGCAAAGGAGCTGATGAAGCTGGACTGGTTCATCGGGGTGGACGGCCCCCTGACCTTCAAAAATGCCGCAAAGCTGCCGGAGATTGTGCAGCGGCTGCCCTTGGAGCGGATTCTGGTGGAAACGGACTGCCCTTACATGGCTCCTGTGCCAATGCGGGGCAAGCGCAACGAGCCTGCCTATGTGTACCATGTGGCGGCAAAGCTGGCGGAGCTTAGGCAGGTATCTTTTGATGAAGTTGCCCTGCAGACTACCAGCAATGCCCAGGAGTTGTACGGCAGATTATGATAACATACGCAAAAAATATGCAAAATTTTCTCAAAGTGGCGGGGCGTCCCAAAAGTCCCGCCACTTCTGACTTTCTATCGCGTTCAAATCAGCTAAAATGCCCTCAAAAGTGGAGAATAAACACTTTGAAATTTGACAGTTGAACAATATTATGATATAGTAGCACACATAATTACATAAGGGGGTATTAAATGACCTTAAAGAAACTATATGTCCGATGCAGAAGGGACGTCCGGTATCCTATCAGTGTCGGCATCATGTGTGGAACAATGATGCTTTCCGGCTTCATTTCTAACAGGCATGTGACAATAGCGGTTGATGGCCAGCAGCTTGAGCTGAATACACCTTATAAGGTACCTGCCAACATTCTCAGTCAGGCAGGGATAGCTATGCTGGAGGGCGATGAATACGCGTTTTCAGAGGATGACAAGGGCAACCAGGTGCTGACTGTCAAGCGCGCCGTGCCTGTAGTCATAGAATACAATGGCAATAAAGAAACAATTTTAACCTGCAAATCTACCGTAGGGGAGATTTTGGAGCCTTATGGCTATGTAGGTAATGGTTACGAGGTCAATTACGGGCTGGATGCAGCTGTTGTAACCGGCATGAACATTCATGTAAAGGATGTTCCGGTGGCACCGCCCAAGGCAGAAAACACTGTCAGCACCAATCATGGTGAGATGGCCTACGCAGCCTGTATATCAATGGAGGCTAGTGCCTACCTGCCGACTGACGGCAATGGGGCAGGCATTACCGCCACAGGAGCTGTTGCGCAGCGAGGCATCGTAGCAGTAGATCCTGACGTGATTCCGCTGGGCACCAGAGTGTATATTCCGGGTTACGGAACTGCAGTGGCTGCCGATACGGGCGGAGCTATCCGAGGAAATAAAATAGATTTGTGCATGGAAAGCTACGGCGAGGCAATCAACTTTGGCCGCCGTTCAGTAGAAGTATACATACTCGATTAATACCGGATAACTGTTATAAGACAGTAAGAAGCGGGGAACAGTACAGGCAGAACAGCCCTTTACTGGTCCCCGCTTCTTATTTGTGCCCCCTGTCGGCAGAATTGTCATAAAATAAAAATTTTGTTCAAATAGGGCATTTCATGATTGAAAAAAAGCCCGCAATAACGTAAAATGTATATAATGTATATATAATAGTATATTGATGCAGACGGGGGATATTATGGGTGTAGGTGTAGGTACAGATACAGGTACAGGCATGAAACAGGGCGAGCTGATTCAGCTGACAAAAAATTTAATCAAGGAGTATCTGCGGGACGGAAGCGTGGGAGGTCTGGCCATGCTTCTGGATGAGGATGTGGTGGCGTACAGCCATCTGCACATCAACTATGTCCGGGGCAGCTGGAACGTGAGGCAGTTTCTCAGCAGGCAGTATGAGCGGCTGGCACCGCTGGAGCTGAACAGGTGCAAATGCAGGTACAGTCCTAACGACGAGGGTGCCTCGGTGATAGCCAGGATGATTTTAACGTGTACAAAAGTCAAAAGGCTCATATTCCTCAACATGATTGTCATGTACAGATGCCGGGACAACGACTGCCCTGTTATTACCGGCATACACATCTACCGGGACTACCGGCATGAAAACACCTTTCGCATGGTCAGCACCGGCAAGGTAAGCGGCCGGGCGGCTGAATACCTGAACACCTATGACGAGCTGACGGGCATCTACAACAAGCAGGCCTTTTATGACAAGACCCAGGAAATGCTGCAGGAAAATCCGGACACGGATTTTGACCTTTTGCGCATCAACATCGAGCGGTTCAAGGTGCTGAACGACCTGTTTGGCGAGGCTGTAGGCGACAAGCTGCTCAGGTACATCGGCCGGTTTCTGAAGGAAATAAACCTGCCGCTTTGTGTCAGCGGCAGGCTTTACGCCGATAATTTCGTGGTGTGCTATGAGGCGGGCAAGGGCGATTCCCGGCGCATGATCAACACCATGCAGATGATGGCGGACAGCTTTGCCCTGAACCACCGCACCGTGCTGAGCTTTGGTCTGTACCGCATCGATGACAAGAGCCTGCCTATCAGCGTCATGTGCGACAGGGCCAACATGGCTCTCTGGAAGGCCAAGGGGAATTTCAAGACCCCTTACTGCGAGTATGACGAGGCAATGCGCCAGCAGGTGCTGAAGGAGCAGAAAATCATCAACGCTATGGAGCGGGCCATCGAAAACAAGGAGTTCGCCATCTATCTGCAGCCCAAGTACAACCTGCAGGACGAGTCCATCATAGGGGCGGAGGCACTGGTGCGCTGGAACAGCCGGGACAACGGGTTTATTTCCCCCGGCGACTTTATTCCCGTGTTTGAAAACAACGGCTTTGTCTACGAGGTGGACAAGTTCATCTGGGAGGAAACCTGCCGCTATCTGCGCAAATGGCTGGACGAGGGCCGCTATGTGCGGCCGGTTTCCGTCAACGTGTCCAGGATTGACCTGTACGACCCGAAGCTGGTGAGCCATCTGGTGAGCCTGCGCAGCAGGTACAACCTTCCGCCGCGGTATCTTGAGCTGGAGATTACGGAGAGCGCCTATACCGAGGACCCGGAGCAGATTATCAGCATGACGAAGCAGCTCAGCGATGCCGGATTTACCATCCTGATGGACGATTTTGGCAGCGGTTACTCATCTTTGAATATGCTAAAGGATATCCAGATAGATATCTTGAAGCTGGATATGGGTTTTCTAAAAAGTTCAGACCATTCTGCCAAGGGAGGCAATATTCTGTCTGCAATCATGCAGATGGCTCATAGCCTGAAGATGCAGACGATTGCAGAGGGTGTGGAAACCAGGGAACAGGCTGAATTTTTGAAGAAAATCGGCTGTCAGTGCGTGCAGGGCTTTTACTTTGCCAAGCCAATGACGGCGGCGGAGTTTGAAAAGCTGCTCTAGGAGCGGCTCAGCCGGCAGGCAGGAACAGCATATAGGAAATAAGTGCTGCGATAATGAAGGAAGGGCCGTAGGGAATAAAATCCTTGCGGCTCTTTTTGGTGAGGAGAATCGCCAGCAACGCCCAGACGCCGCCGATGATGATGCCTCCCAGAGCGGTGAGCTTCAAGGCGGCAGGGGCCAGCCACAGGCCCAGGGCGGCGATCAGCTTGATATCGCCGCCGCCGATGCCGCCGCGGGTAATGACGGCCAGCAGCAGAAAGGCAAAGCCCGCCAGCAGGCCATAGCCTGCCTGCTGCAGCCATGTGCCGGTGAAGAGCAGGCAGTGCAGCAGACCGAAAATAGCAAAAAGTGCCAGCTGCTTGTCAAAGATGACCTGCTGCTCCATATCACTGCAGAACATGGTCAGCAGAAAGGCGGCGTAGATAGCGAAGAAAAAGGCTTCTCCTGTCGTGGCGTGGCAGAGCTTGTATGCAGGAAGCGTGCCTGCCAGGCAATATTTCATCAGCAGAAGGCAGAGAAAAGCCGCCATGATTATTTTCAGGCTGCGCATCTGCCAGGCGGGATGTGGCTTGAACGGAAAAGACAATTCTCTGGAATTTTCCTGAAAGAGAATGTTGAGCCAGCTAGACAAAAGACCCACCAAAAAACAAAAAACGAACAGTATAATTGTAAAAAACCCGCTTTTCATTATTTCACACCTCATTGAATATGACCAAAAATAAGGACGAAAGTCCCTTTACACCGTTTAAAAAAATGCTATTATATATACAGTAGATATTATAAAACATGCTCGGAAGATTTAAAAGCCTTTTTGCAGAGAGAGGGAGCTTTTATTTGTGGGTGGCGTGCGGCAGCTTCTTACCGTTTTCGCTGCAGCCCGCGCGGCTGCGGCGATATGCGTGGATGTAGGCGGAAGAGGGCCTGCAGGTCATTTGAGTATGGGGAAAAGGAATGATGAATATGTTGCCAAAGCTTTCCAAGAGTTTGCGTGAACTTTCGGAAAAGATTACCTACCGGCATTGGGTGATGCTGGCAGGTGCGGCGAGCCTTCTGCTGGGCTTGCTGGTTTTTGTTACGCTGAATAACAATGAACCAAAGCAGGAAAAGACGGTTCCGGTGGATACCGTGCATGTGGTTGTGGCCAAGCAGGACATAGCGCCAAAGACCATCATCAAGGAAGGTATGCTGGAGGTTCGTGAAATGCCGGCGCACCTGGTACCTGCCGATGCGGTCAGCGATGTGACGGACGTTGTCAACAGGCCGGCCAAGGTTCAGATTATGAAGGACGATATCGTTTCCAAGCGCAAGGTGCTGATGGACATCAGCATGGCGGGCTTTACGGGAGATATACCGCCTAACTGCCGCGCAGTTTCCATCGGTATTTCCGATGTGACGGGCGTAGCCGGCTTTGCCCAGCCGGGGGATTTCGTGGATGTCATGATCATCTCCAAGAACGGCGACAAGATGAGCGGCCGCATCGTGCTGCAGGATGTGTTGCTGCTGGCCATCAACAAGGCTACTGATTCCCAGACCAGCGTGCCGAAGGAGCAGGCTGCTGACAAGAAGGACGAGAACAAGGACGGCAAGCAGGGCGACGGCAAGGATGCCCAGCAGTCGGAGAATGTCAGCGCAGAAAAGGCCAAGACCAAGGCCATGGACAAGCTGGCCACGGCTACCCTGGCCCTGAGGCCGGAGGAGGCTCTGAAGCTGGTAACGGAGGCCCAGGAGGGTACCCTGTACCTGACCCTGCGTCCGTACAAGCCACGGGACAAGTTTACTACAGATACCAAATATGTTCATTATTCCAGTGTACAGGCACCGAAGAAGGCTGATACAGGTGTCAGCCGTCCTGCTGTCGGCAGCTTCAGCAGACCGGCACCGGCTCCTGCACCTGCACCTGCTTCCAGCCCGGTTTACACGGCGCCTAGAAGCGGCGGCATAGAGGTGATTCGCGGAACAGCGGTGAGCAGGGAGGGTTTTTAGTAGATGAGTATGGCTGCAAGATTTGAAAAACACATAAGAATATATGTTTGCGCAATAATGGCCATGGCCATTATTGCTGCCAACGCTGTTGCGCTGGCAGCACAGCCTATATGGATAGAGATAAACCAGTCCTATCTTTATCAGGCGGGCTATTCCCCCATTACCAGGGTAACGGTTGCCAATCCTGCCATCGCCGATGTGGTGGTGCTGGACAGAACCAAGCTGAACATCGTGGGCAAGGCCCTGGGCTCCACCAGCCTTTCCGTGTGGAGCGACAACGGCATGCGTCAGGATTTTGTCGTATCCGTGTGCAACACAGATACAGCTACGGCACAGTTCATCAAGCAGTCCATGGGACTGGATGGCGTGCAGGTGGCCAAGGTAGGGGACAAGCTGGTGCTGCAGGGCGTGGTGGAGAATCAGTACGAGATGAACAACGCCATGGGCATAGCCAAGGTGTACTCCTCCGAGGACAACATCGTCAACCTGATTCAGATGAAGAACCCGACCATGGTAAACCTGGCGGCGCTGGTTATTGATATCAACAATACTGACGAGCGTGACCTGGGCATCAAGTATGCCAACCACGCCGGTATAGATGAAGGGGCACATACCATCACCTTCGGCAACGTGGGTGAGTTCTACGGCGGCAAAACCGTCTATGACCTGACCGGGCATCCTTTTATGGACGTAAACTTCATGATTCAGGCACTGGAGAAGAACGGCAAGATTCGCGTGCTTTCCCGCCCGAACATCACTACCCTGAGCGGTGAGGAGGCAGAAATCCTCATCGGCGGCGAGCTGCCGATACCCACCAGCAAGGACGGCGAGATATCTGTTGAGTGGAAGCCTTATGGCATCCGCCTGAACATCAAGCCGACCGTTGACCATGAGAATAAGATTACATCTACCGTGCAGGCCGAGGTGAGCGGCATCAACAACGCAGTAGCCGTGTCCACCACTGCCGGCAAGATTCCTGGCCTCACCTCCAGAAAGGCCAACACCGTGCTGACGGTGCCTACTGGCCAGACCATGGCTATCGGCGGCCTGATGAACAGCGATGAGAGCAAGGTCATCAGCAAGATTCCTCTGCTGGGTGACATACCGATTATCGGCGAGTTCTTCAAGCACACCTCCACCTCCAAGGATAAGCGTGAGCTGATGATTCTGATTACGCCGACCATTGTGAACAGCAACGACCCTGTCAAGGGCAGTGAGAGAATGTTCAACACCTTGGACGAGCATAAGCGTGAGCTGGAGGATATGAAGGATATCTATCCGAGCGATCCGGCTACCAGGGAGCCTGTTGAGAAGAAGCAGAGCAGGGTGGAGAAGGCCCAGGCGGAGATTGACGCTGAGAAGGCGAATCAGCCTGCCAAGGCTGCCACTAAGCCTGTAGAGGAGAAGCAGGCCGATGCTGCTGTTGAGGCAGAGGCCAAGGCAGATAAGGCTGCTGTGGCTGATGCCGGTGAGCAGGCTGACCAGCCAAAGAAGCAGAGCTGGATAGAGAAGGCTCAGGCGGAGATTGACGCGGAGAAGGCAGCTAAAGAGAAAGCTGAAAAGGAAGCTGCCATCAAGGCCGTAGAGGTGGCCGAGAGGCCTGTACTGCCGGAGGCAGACTGACAGATATTATGAAGAAAAGGGAGGCCGATTATGCCTGAAGAGAATATTAGTGGTGTAGTGTTAACATTTTTCAGCACTGCTTCCTCTGTGGGAAAGACGCTGATTAGTGTAAATATGGCCTCGGAGCTGGCCCGTCAGGGATATCGGGTGTGTCTGGCGGACTACGACCTGCAGTTTGGCGATGTGTGCAACTATCTGAAGCTGCCCTTTGAGCGCTCCATCAAGGACATTATCGATGTGATGAAGAGAAATCCTGATGCGTCACTGAAGGATCAGCTGACAACCTACCGTTACGGCACCGTTTCCTTTGACGTGGTGCCGTCACCGGAGCCGATGGAGGATGCCTACAACGTGACGGTGGAGGACTGCAAGAAGCTGATTGAGCGGTTGCGCCTCATGTACGACTATGTGATTGTGGACACCACCAGCATGTTCAGCGTGCTGAACCTGGCCATGCTGGATTTGAGTACCATCGTTACATTCCTGGGGGTTGTGGATTTTATTCCCACCATCAAGAACATGAAGATGGGCAACGATACCGTCAAGACACTGAACTATGATACCAACAAGATTCGTCTTGTTCTCAACCGCAGTGATGCCAAGACAAGGATATCCATGGATGATGTGGAGCGGCTTTTGGGGCAGGGGTTCTACCATGTACTGCCCAATGACTTCCAGTCAGCCAGTGAGTCCATCGTCACCGGGGTGCCCCTGGCCCTCAGCGGTTCGGACAACGTGCTGGCCAAGGAAATCAGGGTACTGATTTCCCGCTATACGAATCGTGTCTATAAAGAGAATGCTGATTTCAAGCAGACCATATATCAGAGCGCCAATACGGAGTATTCCGGCAAGCGTCAGAATGGCTGGTTATCCAAGCTGTTTCATTAGGAGGTAGGCTACAATGCAATACAAGATAATGCTGGTGGAGCATGACCGCCTGATGCTGGAGCAGCTGTCCAAGGTTATCGAAACTGCGCCGGACATGGAGCTGGCCGCCAGGTTCCAGAGCAGCGGTGATGCGCTGGGGCAGGGCAAGGTTTTCAACCCCAACATCATATTGTTTGATACTGATGTGGAGGGGGCTACAGAGAAGCTGCGGGAGTTTACGGGAGCCTTTCCCCACGCGGCCATCATATGTACAGGTGAGAAATGGCTGGCGGACAAGACCAGCCACTACATTCAGGCCGGTGCCAGCGGCTATCTGATAAAGCCCTTTACCTACAACAGCCTGAGGGAAGCCCTCATGACCTATGCCCAGAGCGGCATGCAGCTGGATTCCAAGGTGATTACCTTCTTCAGCCCCAAGGGCAAGAGCGGCAAGACCACGGTTATCTCCAATCTGGCCATAGCCCTGTCAAGAATGACCGGGGAGCGGGTGGGCATCATCGATGCGGACTTGCAGTTTGGCGATATGGCGGTGTTCTTCAATCTGGAGCCACAGAGTACCATTGTGGAGGCGGCGCGGGATGCCAGATTCCTGTCACCTCTGGATCTGCGCTCCTATTTTACGAAGGTTACAGACAAGGTTTCCGTGCTTTGCGGCACCAAGAAGCCCAGCCTTATTGATAGAGTAAGCATCTCCAATCTGGAGGCCGTCATCAAGATGGCCAAGGCGGCCTTTAAATACGTGCTGGTGGATGTGCCGCCGGGGTTCAACCCTACATCCATTGCCGCCGCGGAGATGAGTGATTACACCTACGTGATGGCCATGCTGAATGGCGGCTATGAGATAAAGCATGTCCAGCGCTCACTGGATGTCTTTGAGGCCTGGGATGACTTCGAGGACAGGGTGCGGGTGGTGTTCACCCGTGTAGTGCCGTGCAACAAGGAGGCACAGGAGAAGATATCCGATGCCATTGACTACGATGTGGATGTGCTGGTGCCAAACGCCTACATGATGGTATCCAAGGCGGCGGACAACGGCCAGATGGCTCTGGATTTGGAGCCGGAGGGGCAGTTTGCCGGCAGCATAAACTCTCTGGCCGATATAATTATTCATCAAAATGATACAGGGCGTGGTGCTAAGTGGTAATACTTAATTTTGTGATTGCTGTCCTGACAGCAACAGCAGTGTTCGGCTTTGCCCTCTTTCTCCTGCGGAGGATGAAATCAAAGGAGGACAGCCTGCAGAACCGCATGGCTTATTTCTCCGGCGTGGACGGCAGCCTGAACAACACTGCGGATGATGGAAGAAAGAAGAGAAGGCGCGGCCAGTCCCTGACAGAGCGGGGCAGGCTGGTTATCAGAACCATCGCCGAGAGGGTCAGCGCTTTTCAGAAGGATAACAGCTTTGATTTGAAGATGCAGCAGGCCGCCTGGCCGCTATTAGGCTCCGAGTTTCAGGTTATCATGCTGATAGTGGGGCTTTTGACGGGCATCGTGCTGGGGCTTTTGACCTTGAAGCTCTCCATGCTGTTCTTTGGCTTTATCGGGGGCGTGCTGGGCTGTATGGCAGCCCTGTCCATTACGATTCAGCGGCGTAAGGCCGCCTTTATGAATCAGCTGGGTGATATGCTCAGCATGGTGGCCAATGCCCTGCGTGCCGGCTTCAGCTTTATGCAGGCACTGGAGCATACGGCCACGGAGATGAGCGACCCGGTGCGGCTGGAGGTTAGCAAGGTGGCTCGTGATGTGAATGTGGGCATGCCCCTGGAGGAGGCCCTGAACAACATGACCAAGCGGGTGCAGAGCCCTGACTTCAACCTGGTGGTGTCTGCCGTGCTGATACAGCGTCAGGTGGGCGGAAATCTGGCTCAGATTCTGGATGTCATCAGCGAAACCATCAACGAGCGCATCCGCATGCGCCGTGAGGTCAGCGCCCTGACAGCTCAGGGACGCATGTCCGGCCTGATACTGGTGGCTCTGCCCTTTGCACTGGCAGGACTGCTCAACGCGATAAATCCAAACTATCTTGACCCGCTGTTCAATGAGCCTTATGGCCGCATGGCTGTAGGCGGGGCCCTGGTCATGATTTTGATGGGGTGCATCGCCATCAAGAAGATTGTTGATATAGATATGTAGCTTTGGTTATGACGTCGCCTGGCGGCGCTAACATATTATTTTATTCATTTATTTATAGGAGGAATGATTATGTTCACTATTCTTACCCATCTCAAAAACCGTTACATGAGCCAGAAGGCACAGGGCATCGTAGAGTACGCTCTGATCCTTGCTTTCGTAGTAGCTCTGGCAGTTGTTCTGACCAGCGATGGCGGTCTGCAGAGTGCTATCAGCTCTGTATTTGGCACTACTACTGAGCAGATCAACAAGGCTAACAGCGTTGCTTCTTCTGGAACCTGATATTTGTGCTAGATTTGTTTGTCGTAGGAGGGGACATGCGTGGCTGTGTGGCGTGATATCTTGATGAAGCTTTGCCACGGAAACCAGAAGGCTCAGGGCATCGTGGAGTACGCACTGATTCTGGCCTTTATGGTGGCTTTGGCAGTGGCAATCGGTCTGCCCGGTGATAGCCCGATAGAAGAGGCTGTGCATGGTAAGTTTGCGTATGTCACCGGAGTATTGCAATCCTGGCTGGCAAATTTGTAATGGTTTCTAATTTTATCATGGTTGTAGGTGGACCGCTTGTGATGTGGATATCACAGGCGGTACATCTATAATTGGTGATTATATTTACTTTTTATTGCAGGGAGGCAGTTGTATGTTGAAAAGGCAGAAGGCACAGGGCATTGTGGAGTTTGCTGTGGTGTTGCCTCTTTTTTTGTTGATTTCTATGGGAATTGTTTATTTTGGTCTTGCATTCAGCGATTATCTGACTATGAGCAATACAGTCCGCAGTGTGGCCCATGAGGCTTCCATGAAGAAGACTGATGATGAATATACAGCCGTAATCAAGAACTGTTCTACCGGTGTGGCCTTGGTAAGTGATATCTATATCTGGGAGCCGGTAAAGGGGGACAAGATTAACACGTCCTACCTAAATGTAAAGTACAATGCCACTACCAAGAATGTGGATGTGACAGCCGAGGCGAAGTTCAACCCTGACAGCTCTATCGCCTATGCGGTTACGAACATTTTGGGGAAGAAGGTCGGCAACGGCATGCAGATTAAATACAGCATGTATTCAGATGTGAGGGCAAAGGCAGAGGCCTCCGGCAGCTAAAGGAGTGGTAAAGGGTGACACTATTAGAGAGATTGGGGCGTCCTGATCAGGAAAACGTACAGGTGCAGATTTTTACTGCCATGACCACCGAGGCTGCCGAGGTAGTTGACAGTGCCTTTGTCAATATCAAGAAAAAGGTGCATCAGCGGCTGGTGGAGGAGATGACGCCTAGCGAGCAGATGATTATGTCGGCTGTCCATCAGGATGCGGCGGCTGTGGAGCAGGTTATCAGCAGCTATCTGGAAAAGGTGCTGGAGGATGACCCCTTTGCAGTGCCGGTCAGCGAAAGAGCCAATGTGGTTTCGGAGCTGCGGGATGAAATGCTGGGATTGGGGCCTATTGAGTCCCTGCTGAGGGATCCATCCGTAACAGAGATTATGGTCAATGGGCCAAAGAAGGTGTTCGCGGAGCGCATGGGCAAGGTAAAGCTGACGGATGTGCGCTTCCATGATGATGCCCATGTCATGAACATCATCGAGCGTATTCTTTCGCCTATTGGCCGTCATATTGACGAATCCACCCCGCTGGTGGATGCCCGTCTGAAGGATGGCTCCCGTGTAAACATCATCATACCGCCCCTGGCGCTGTGCGGGCCATGTATCACCATCCGAAAGTTTGCGGAAAAGGCTCTGTCCGTGGAAAATCTCATCAGCTTTGGCACATTGAACCGCAAGATGGCTGACTTTATCAAGGCCTGCATTCAGGCGCGGGTCAACATTCTGGTATCAGGCGGTACCGGCTCCGGTAAAACCACTACACTGAACGTTCTTTCCTCCTTTATACCGGAGAATGAGCGTATTGTTACCATCGAGGATGCGGCGGAGCTGAAGCTGCAGCAGGAGCATGTGGTGACGCTGGAGTCAAGGCCTGCCAACATCGAGGGCAACGGGCAGATTACCATCCGCGACCTGGTGAAGAATGCCCTGCGTATGCGTCCTGACCGCATCATCGTCGGCGAGGTTCGTTCCGGTGAGGCGCTGGACATGCTGCAGGCCATGAACACAGGCCATGATGGTTCCCTGACCACCGCCCATGCCAATACCCCTCGTGATGCCCTGAGCCGTCTGGAAACCATGGTGCTGATGGCGGGCTTTGAGATGCCGGTGCGGGCAATACGCGAGCAGATTTCCTCGGCGCTGGAGCTGATTTTGCAGCAGTCCCGCCTGAAGGATGGTACCCGTAAGATAACCTATATTACCGAGGTACAGCACATGGAGGGTGATATCATCACCACTCAGGATATTTTCCGCTTTGAGCAGACAGGCATGGATGAGAACGGCAAGCTGACCGGGCACTTTGTGGCAACAGGCATGCAGCCGTCCTTCATGGAGAAATTTCAGGCCAATGGCGTCAATCTGCCGGAGGACTTCTTCCAGCCGGACGATTATGTTTCGAGAGATGATGAGGATACAAGGGGTTTTTTTAGATGATTAAGGTATTATTTGCCCTGGCGGTGGCGGGCTTTGTATTCCTGGTGCTGTTCGGGGTAATCAAGTCAAAGATCGTGCCGCAGCAGGAAATAAATGAGCGCCTGAAGTCCATCGAGGAGGACGTTGCGCGGGCCTCTGCCAGAAGGCGGATGAAGAAGACGGAGGAAGGGGTTACCCCTTTCCGGGAGCGCGTCATCATGCCGCTGGAGAACAGCATAGGACGGGCTATTACAAACATGGCACCGGCGGAGTGGTCCAGGAAGCTGGAGAAGAAGATAGCCTCTGCCGGCAAGGCAAAGGTCTGGTCTGTGCAGCTGTACGCTATATTTTGGGTGGTGGCACTGCTGGCAGGATTGTTTTTCTCTATCCGTTATGTGAGCCATGCCCAGCATCTGGCGGCAGTTCAGTCCATGATGGTGATACTGCTGGGAGCGGCCATGGGGGGCACTATCCCGTGGATGGTGCTGAGGATACTGGCTCAAAAGCGTCAAAAGATGATTCAGAAGCAGCTGCCGGAGGTGCTGGATCTCTTGTGCGTCAGCGTGCAGGCCGGTTTGTCCTTTGATGCGGCACTGCGGCGCATTGTGGAGCGCATGGAGGGGCCGCTGATTGAGGAGGCTGACCACATGCTGGATGATATCCGCATGGGCCTGCCCCGCAGGCAGGCACTGAAGCTGATGGGAGAGAGGTGCGAGGTACAGGATGTGAACCTCTTTGTGACGGCGATTATCCAGGCGGAGCGGCTGGGCACCAGCATCGGCAAGACCCTGAGCAACCAGGCGGTGAACATGCGTGAGCGCCGCAGGCAGCTCATCAAGGCGGAGGCCATGAAGGCTCCGGTCAAGATGATTTTCCCGCTGGTGCTGTTTATCTTCCCGGCTATTTTCGTGGTAGTTCTCATGCCGTCTTTGCTGTCCATGATGAAGAACTTCTTGAAGTAATGGAAGCACAGGCAGTATAGAAGGATGAAGGTGCGGAAGCTGACAGCTGATATTTAATATTTGATATTATAGCAGTAGAAATGATATGAAAACGATAGGTTTGACTTTGCATGGTCAGCAGCCTGAGCTTTGTGTTCAGGTTGCTGATACTTTTTTATCCAGGCTGCGGGGGCTGATGCTGAGAAGCCCTCAGAGCCTGCCTATGGGCACAGGGCTGCTGATTGCCCCCTGTACCAGCATCCACATGATGTTTATGCGGTTTGCCATAGATGTGGTGTATATTACTAAGGATTATGAGGTGGTGAAGTGCGTGAGGCATGTCCGGCCATGGATTGGCATCAGCGCTTCCTTTGACCGCAGGGCATGGGCTGTGCTGGAGCTGCCAACAGGCTCCATAGATCGCTACGGCATAAGGTCGGGAGCAAGGCTGCAGGTGGCAGATATGGTTGATGCGGCGACCAAGTAAGCAATAAAAAAGCTGTTCCGAATGGAACAGCTTTTTTATTGCTTGTTTATTTTGTAGTTTGCTTACAGCATCTTTTCTGTATATTCAGCATGTTGCCGATGTTACATCAGCTGTCCCAGCTGATGGCGTCGTCATCGTCGCTGCTGCCCAGGCTTACATCGTAGGAGGTGCCGCCGCCGGTGGTAGTGGTAGTGCCTCCGGAACCACCGCCGATTTTGGTCTGTTCATATCTGCCCTTGCCGGTGATTTCAATGCCCTTGCCCACTATGGAACCGAAGAAATTCAGGCCCTGATCGTTCATGTGAACATAGGCATTCGGGGCGCAGATGGCTCCCCGGAAGGTGGAGTTGTTGGCTTCGATGTTCAGCTGGTTGGTACCAGTGTAGACCAGTACAACAGGGCGGCTGGTATCAGACATATTTATCTTTACGCTCATCTTGGCATTCTGGCTACTGTCCACGATAATGTACAGAGGTACATCGTTGCCATATTCATCCTTTTTGGCAGGCAGGTTGCCATCAATGACAATGTCCGGGTTGATGCCCTGATCGTTGTAAATATAGTCGTACTGAGCCCATTCACCGGTGCCGTATTTGCTCAGGTTAATCTGATTGCCGGAGGTATCGTTGATGGATTTGCCTTCAGCGGCGGCTAAAATAGCATTCATCTCTGCGGACAAATCGCCGTCAGGGTCGGCCTCTATATCGTTGCAGTATTTGTCGTAATCATCGCTCAGTACCCTGTTGCCATTCTTATCCACAACGTAGTTGCCGTTTTCGTCCTTTTTGTAGACGATATCGCTGAGTACGGTGTTTTCAGGAAAATCCTTCAGCACGGATGGCTGGAGCAGCTCATGGGTGTAGTGCTTGGCGCTGTCTGCATCCTCACCGACAGCAACAACCCTGCCCTGATAGAAGGAAGATTCCTTGATTTGGGAAACGGTCATATTATCAGGATTCTGATTGGCGTTGATGGAGCGGAAGCCGCCATCACTGAATTTAAAGAGCGCGTCAAACAGTGGTGCATTGCCGCTGGAGCTGCCGCCGGAGGATTTGGAAATCTTGGCGGTGCTGTCCGCGCGGATTTCGGTGGAATCCCCGATATCGCTGAAATAGCTGAGGAAGTAGATTGGCACCTGGGATTTCAGCTCGGCCTTGTAGAAAACATCCCCCTTCTGATTGGTTCCTACCTTGTAGCTCTGATTTTCCTTTGTCACCTCGGACATGTTTGTCTTGACAGAATCCTCAGCGGCGGCATCGGCAACGGTCTTGGAGTTGCCGTTGTTGCAGTAGGCCCAGCCTCCTGCTATGGCTGCCGCGTCAGCCGCATTCTGCAGCTTTGATTTGGTGAGATACATGTTGCCGTAGTCCACGGTAAAGCCGGTGGCGGCAATGACCAGCGGCAGAAGCACTGCCGTGAAGACGAGAATCTGCCCTTTTTGGCGCTGTGCATGGATATAGTCTGCAACGCGCCTGAGTACGTTTAACATCATTACATCCTCCTTTTTGTATAATCCCTACCATAATATAGTATACTAAATTTACAAAAAGTTGAATAGGCTTTAGTTCTATTTTTATGGAAAATTTTGCTTAGTCATGGGTAGTGGAAAAGAGGGTTGCCATTGTGCATTTGTGATATTATACGGATGCTTTTTCGTCACAATTCACAAAAAAGAGAGAAAAATATTTAAATATGATTAACTTCATCATTTGACATATTGGTTATAGTTTATTAAAATATAAGAAAGTATTTTCATCTATTTTTAGGTATTGGGGTTGTTGTTATGACTTATGCTGACACTATTTTGGGCACAGCATGTCAGCTTGCCAGTGGTAAGAGAAAACGCCGCAGGTCGTCGGGCTGTGAAAGCACAACAGAACAGGAAAATATCCAGGTCAATGAGCAGACCATGACAGCCACTATATCGGAGCAGGTGCAGGTAGCAGAGGCTGTGGATGAGGCAGCTGTGACCGCGCAGGAGGAGGCTGCTGTTCAGGGGGCATCTCAGGAGATAGGGGATGTACAGCAGCTGGTGCCAGAGGAAGAGACTTTGCAGCAGGCGGTAGAGGCTGAGGCTGTTTTGCAGCAGGCATCCCAGGAGGCTGGTGCCATGCAGCGGGCGGCTCAGGAGGCCATTCGTGAGGCCAAGGCCATGAAGGCCGAGGCGGAGCGCGCCATGCAGGAGGCTCAGGCTCTGAAGGAGGCTCAGGCCGTGAAGGCTGAGGCAGAGCGTGCCATGCAGGAAGCTCAGGCTCTGAAGGAAGCTCAGGCCATGAAGGCTGAGGCAGAGCGTGCCAAGAGGGAGGCGCAGGCTCTGAAGGAAGCTCAGGCCATGAAGGCTGAGGCGGCGCGTATTATGCAGGAGGCCCAGGCCATGAAGGCTCAGGCGGCACGTGCTATGCAGGAGATTCAGGCCATGTCGGAGCAGGTGCAGTCCGAAAAGGAGGGTGCATTGCTCAGGCTGGCGGCTGGCGGTGAGGCCAGCAAGCCGGAGGCTGCCAAGGCACAGCCGAAGGAGGGCAAGGAGGCGCTTCGTCTGGTAGTCGACGGCTCCCACCGCGTGCGCGGTGGCGAGAACGGCAAGCAGATGGGAGAGCCGTCTTTATATGTGGTTACCAATGAACCACCGCATCGTGTGCAGGACAATGAGCCGCCGAGGATGGTGGTCGATGAACCACATAGTGCGGATAGTGGTGCGACCGCTCAGGGGGCGTCCGGCAGGGCAAGCCAGTGGTCGCAGTATGATGAGCCGGTGGCGGCTCAGGAGGTCAAGGAACCTCGTGGCAGGTCAGCGGGTTCTTCTGGTGGCATTTCAGCATTTTTAAGCTCTTTGCTGAAGGGGGCTTCAAGGAGCAACATGATTGAGATGCTGGATCCGGCTGGCAAGAGTGCTGGTGAGGAAAGCCCTATCAAGAAGCTGACTGGCAAATTCAAGCCGATTAATCCTCTGCTGAAGCGTTCCGATTATGCACGGTATGTCAAGGCGCAGGAGGATTACTACGGCATGCAGGCAGAGCCTGCGGAGGGAGCCGGGTCAGCGCCGGATACCGCCACCCTGAATGTGGGCTACCGCCATGCTGAGGAGGAAAGGCTCGGAACAGTGCCTGTTACTGCTACGCTGAATGTGGGTATTCCTGAAACCCTGCTGATGTACAGGGTGCCGGAGTTTTTGAAGGAGTTCAGCAAGGCATTCCCGAATATCAGGGTGTCCATGAATGTGTATAACTCCGTTGAGGTTACTACCAAGGTGGCTTCCGGTGTGCTGGATGTGGGGATCCATTATAATGCGGTGAAAAATCCGCTGATTTCTACCCAGAAGCTGATGTCCATACCGCTGGTTCTGGTTGGTTCGCCATACATGGCGGAGGCTGACCGGGATTTTATTACCGGCAACCAGAAAAAGGATGTATCGTTGATTTGTTTTGACCAGGATGGCGTGTATGAGCGCCTTTCCAATATTTACCTCAGCAGGAAGAATATTGTGATGGGAGAAACTACCATAATGAAGAATATCGAGGCTATCAAGTCCCGTATAGTCTGCAATATGGGGGTGGCTGTCCTGCCGCGATATGCTGTTGAGAAGGAGCTGGCCGATGGCACGCTGATAAGGCTGAAGACTGATATCAAGAACTGCAGTGTCGGCGCGATGATTTCCATCAACGAGCGCAAGTGGGTTTCTGATGAGCTTAGCAGCTTTGTATCTGCGATTCAGAGGTTCTATCGTATTTCGGAATCCTTGTCTGACATGGCCTGATGCTTTTTGGGCCGGGTCGGGAGCTTTTATGTGTTGTATAAATGCCGCCGTGGGCTTTGTCTGCATGGCGGCGTTTTTTGTTTGTGTGGACAGGAGATTATAGGATTGGGATTTAGATTGAGATGTTGTTTTTCTTTTGGGGCTGGGAACAGGTTGAGGCAGGCAGGACGGTGGCTTTTTGGCAGGCTGTCCGATGTGTTTGAGCAGCAGCGCAGCCTGTTTTGCTGGCTGTTTGTGTTTAACTCCAGCGTGGCAGGCGCTTATTTTTTGGTCAACGGCAGTCTGGCGCCATGGCGGCGGGTGGCTGTAAGCCTGGTGAATTTATTGCCGGGGGTGCTGTGGATTTTTCTGCTGGCATGCTTTTTTCATGGCTTTAGATGGAAGTGGATGAAGTATCTGTGCGCTTTTATGCTGCTGGGATATGCCGGAGTGACCTGTGTTGCGGACTGGTTTATCATGTATCAGTATGAGGATTTGCTGGATACCTCCAAGCTGATGATTTTGATGGGAACAGACCCCAGCACGGCAATGGAGTTTCTGGAAACCTACGTGTATAAGCCACAGGTGTGTGTTGCATTGCTGCTGGCGGCTGCGGCCTGTGCGGGGCTGGCGGCTTTTGTCAGAAGGCACAGCCTGGGCAGGCGGGGCTGCCGCCTGATGTGCATTACGCTGTTTTTTGCCCTGGTCAGCAACGTGATTATGGGGGTACAGAGCTACGTAAAATATACCGGAGTGGGCAGGGATATGGAGTTTGTTCGCAAGAGCATCTTTTTTGATACGGCCTACAGCCATTTGAATATTTTGCGCATTACCCATGATTTTTTGCTTGGCGTTGCCAATATGGGAGATGAGGAAACTGTTTATGCCGCACTGGACCAGCTGGCCGACCAGGAGCTTGTTGATGCCGGGACGCGGCAGGTTCCCTATGTGGTATTTATTCTGGGAGAATCTACGGACAGAAATCACATGAGCCTCTATGGCTACCATCTGGATACCTCACCTCATTTGAAGGAGCGCAATGCCAGGGGGGAGCTGGCTGTTTTTGATGATACTATATCCTGCGGAAACGGCACGGCAAACGTGATGTCCATTGTGTTCAACACGTCGACGAAGGAGCGGGATGAAAATGTATGGTGGTATAAGTATCCCAATATGATTGATATTTTGCGCAAGGCAGGGTATTATGCCGTGTGGCTTTCCAATCAGGAGCCGGTGGGGCGCTGGGGAAACTTTGACAGATATTATGCACAGCGCTCCGATACATGCCATTTTCTGCATATTTCCGGTAGTGCTGCCGGTGGCGGCGTGGCTGTTGCCGAGTATGATGAAAAGCTGCTGCAGCCGCTGGAGGATTATCTGCAGGCCAATCAGCAGCCAAAGCAGTATTATACCATCCACCTGGAGGGAACCCATGAGAATTTTTGGCGCCGGTATCCCCAGTCCTTTGCAAAGTTTACGGCTGATGATGAGCCGGGGGATAATGACGAGCAGAAGAAGCTGCAGGCCGAATATGACAATGCCGTGTATTATAACGATTATGTGGTGGATGAAATCATACGCCGCTTTGAGGACAGGAATGCGATAGTTTTTTATATTTCCGACCATGGTATGGATGTGTATGACACCGGGGATTTTGCCGGGCATACATCGGAGGAAAAGGGCAGCCGTCACATGGTTGAGGTGCCGTTCATCGTCTGGGCATCTTCCGGATACAGGGAACAAAATCCCGATGTCTGGGCGAGAATCAAGGGCGCTGTGCATAGGCCGTACCGTACGGATTATCTGATGCATACGATTTTTGATGCCATCGGCGTGACATCATCCTCCTACGAAGCGAGGTATAGTGTTATAAGTGATGAGTATGAGCCAATGAAGCGTATTTACAGCGGCGTGCTGTATGAAAAAAAGCGGCAGTGACGACGTGGAAATGGCAGGGCGGAAGAGGCCGGGGTGAATTGATACGGCAAGCCAGCCTTGATTTTACGGCAAAGAAAACAGGTATTGGCACGTGTTTCGTCCGAAAGGACGGCGCATGTGGTCAATACCTGTTTTTGTGCGGGTTATTTTTCTGTTTTTGCAAGCAGTCTTGCTTATGCAGATGGCAGAAGTTCAGCCATAAGCTTTTTCTGATAATCCGGATCTGTAGTGGCACGAGTAAGATCGTCCAAGCGTCCGGCTTTGATGAGCATATTGTTCAGTGCATTTATACTGTCAATGCCCTGGCGCTCGCCCTCATAAAGACCGAGTTCCTTGCTCTTTTCTAAAAGTTCATCCCAAATCTTGCTCATGTCGCTCACTCCTTTATCGCTTTCCTTGAATTGACGGACACGCTCTGCCAGGACAGGATATGATAGAATAGTGCATATCTTTCTGCCAGAAGTCTTGCTCATGCAGATGGCAGAAGTTCAGCCATAAGCTTTTTCTGATAATCCGGATCTGTGGTGGCACGAGTCAGATCATCCAAGCGTCCGGCTTTAATGAGCATGTTGTTCAGTGCATTTATATTGTTAATGCCCTCGATTCTGCCCTGGCGCTCGCCCTCGATTCTGCCCTGGCGCTCGCCCTCATAAAGACCGAGTTCCTTGCTCTTTTCTAAAAGTTCATCCCAAATCTTGCTCATGTCGCTCACTCCTTTATCGCTTTCTTTGAATTGACGGACACGCTCTGCCAGGACAGGATAGTGCATATCTTTCGCCTGTGTGCAGAAAAAGTCGTGCATCAGCCTGCCTACGGCATCATCACCGCGGTATTCACCATTGACATAGATAATATGGGCGCCATCATCCGCAGTCTGGCCAGTTTCCATAATGCAGCGTTCAATATGATACATAGGCAACGCATGCTTGAATTTGTCTTTTTCTGTAATGAAAATAACATAAGTTTCTGCAAGGTTTTCGCCATATTGGCCAATGTCTTCCTGATCGGCATCCATATAGCTGCTGTTGCGCCTGGCCCGCTTGATGCCTGCACCGCTATCAGCGCGCTGAATTTCTATATTCACTATTTTACCATCAAATACAGCCCTGATGTCAAGGCGTATTTCTCTCCCTTGCAGGTTTGTGATGTTGTACTCCACTTGGCTGGAAATAACCTTTAAATCAGGTTTGTTCAGCACAATTTTTAGTACCAGTTCTACACATTCGTCATGTCCCTCAAAAACTTTGCGCATGAATTCATCATCAATCAGGCGCAGCTTGTATTTGATGGCATATCGAGCCTGTGCCTTGATTTCCTCCATAGTAGTCAATGTAATCCCTCCCTCTGCAAAAAACGTATATATGTATTATAACATATATTTGCCAGTAAGGGAATATATTTCTCGAAAATATGTATAGCGAAAATTCATACGATAATACCTGTTTTTGTGCGGGTTATTTTTCTGTTTTTGCCAGAAGCTCCTTCAGGCGCTCAATTTTGCGCTGATGTGCCTTGATGGAGAAATTAAGGCGGGCCCGCTCCTCTTCGGTGACGGTGTCATCTTTTTTGGTAGTGTCAAGATAATCCTGAATGCGCTGGCGGCGAATATTCAGCTCACTGATTTCGTCCTCCAGCGGTTTTTTATTGCCCAGGGCCATGCCGTAAATGGTATGGATATTGTCAATTATGTGCTGGGCATAGCCACGCTCGGCAGAAGCAGCTTCCAGATATTTGGCCACGGCATAGATGATTTCAAAGGGATCGGCACCCTCCTGAATCATCTCCAGCAAATCCATCTTGATGCTTTCCTGCACGCCGTGGGGCGTTTCTATGAGCTGTCTGGCGACATCGTCACCGGCAGCGTTTTTGTCTGTATCAGCCATGGGTCAAGGCTCCTTCCTATGATTTATGAATACTGTATTTATGTTGTATATATTATACCAGCAGTTGGACAAAGAGACAAATTATGCTATAATTATCAACATCGCAACTTAATTTATCCACAGAAAAATGGGGATTTATACAGACAAGGGCAGACAGCAGGTGGTTATGCACTATTTTATCCACAATTTATCCTTTTCTGTTGATAAGTTATGCAGATAATCCACAAAAATAGCATATATTTTTGTGTGTACTGGAGGAATATGTATGGAAGAAAAAAAGGAACTGAGGCGTGGGCTGAAGAACAGGCACCTGCAGATGATGGCGCTGGGCAGTGCTATCGGAACAGGGCTTTTTTATGGTTCGGCCTCAACCATCTCACTGACGGGGCCGTCGGTGATGCTGGCTTACCTGATTGGCGGCGTGGTGATTTATTTTATCATGCGCATGCTGGGGGAAATGGCTGTGGATGAGCCTGTGTCCGGCTCGTTCAGTTATTACGCCACCAAATACTGGGGGGATTTTCCGGGGTTTTTATCCGGCTGGAATTATTGGTATTGTTATATTATGGTAAGCATGGCCGAGCTGACGGCGGTGGGCATTTATGTGAATTACTGGCTGCCTGATGTGCCTCAGTGGCTTTCTGCTCTTATCTGCCTTGTGGCTATTACGGCAATCAACCTCTTTAACGTAAAGGCTTATGGTGAAACGGAGTTCTGGATGGCTCTCATCAAGGTCGTGGCGATTTTGAGCATGATCGTGCTGGGGGGCTTTCTGGTGTTCAGCAATCCGGCGGGGTTCCCGGAGTGCATGAGCAATCTCTGGGCCCATGGGGGCTATCTGCCTAACGGCGTCTGGGGGCTGATGATGGCATGCGTGGTGGTCATGTTTTCCTTTGGCGGCATTGAGCTTCTGGGTATTACTGCCGGGGAGGCGGAAAATCCTGACAAGTCCATTCCTCAGGCTATCAATCAGGTAATCTGGCGTATCCTGATTTTTTATGTGGGCACCATGTTCATT
The DNA here is from genome assembly GCA_945949525.1 of uncultured Veillonellaceae bacterium. Lineage (GTDB taxonomy): Bacteria > Bacillota > Negativicutes > Selenomonadales > Selenomonadaceae > Anaerovibrio. Next base: position 8,480 of record CAMFES010000005.1, on the reverse strand, counting down.
CTCATGTGCCTGTGGCCGTGGAACCAGGTGGGCATGGAGGCGAGCCCGTTTGTGCAGATTTTTGATAATGTGGGGATTCCGGCGGCGGCACACATCCTGAATCTGGTGGTGCTGTCTGCGGCGGTTTCTGTCTACAATTCCGCGATTTACAGCAACTCACGCATGCTTTACGGCCTGTCAGACAAGGGGGATGCCCCGGCACTTTTGCACAGGGTTTCCAAGCGGGGCGTGCCGGTGGCGGGGATTCTGATTTCATCAGCCATAACGTTCATTATCGTCATCATGAATTACCTGTTTCCGAGCCAGGTGTTTATGTACCTGTTCGCAGTGGTGATTATTTCCGCGGTTATCAACTGGGTTTCCATCACTATGACACATATAAAATTCCGTCAGTATTGTGAGCGGACGGGGCATCAGATTCCCCGTTTTCACTCCTGGCTGTATCCGTGGCTGAATTATTTCTGCCTGGCTTTTCTGGCAGGGGTAATCTTCATGATGTACCAGATTCCTGATATGCAGATGGCTGTGTGGGCCTTGCCTGTGTGGTTGCTGATTCTCTATATCAGCTACCGGGTGCGGAAAAGGAAAACTGGAAAATAGTGTCTAACGCTATGTAATAGTGTATAATATAAGCGGTACGGTCATGATGGCTGTGCCGCTTATGTTGTTCCTGGGGGAATGACGGAAAAATTTAGTGGAGAGGGTTTTGAAAATGGCGGAAGAGAAATCTATTTACGAGCACATTAAAGAGGCCATGACGGCTGAGGGGATCATGCCGGAGGGCTTTGTGCTGCGGGAAAGGCTGCAGGATGGGCGGCAGTTTGCCGACGGCGCTATTGATGGCACAATCAGGTATTATATGGGGCCTGCCGGCAATACGGATATTACAATGCTGGAGCAGGCCTTGAAGCTGGCTTCTGATGGTCGTTTTGAGGATGGAGCCAACGCCCTGATTACGTATTTTGCCCAAGGGATTGTCATGCTGCCCGTTATGGACAAGGTGCAGGAATGGGCCTATGAGCATGCCGGGGAGCTGGCCCCTGACAGGCTGGGGCAGTTTGCCATGACTTTGCTTTTAAAGAGCCGTGATATTGAGTCTGTAAAGTTTGCCCTGACGCTTCTTGAGGTGCTGGACAGGGAGCTGGATGAGGAGCTGAAGGAAATTCTTTTGACCTTGGCGGCCTGCGAGGAGCTGACGCTGTTCTGCCTGTTTGCCCTGGGGGCTTATGAGGATGCCAACAGGATGTATTTTCAGCTGGCAAAAAAGCTGAAGGGGTGGGGCAGGATTCATGCTGTCAGCATGCTGAAGCCGGAAAATCAGGAAATGCGTGACTGGCTGCTGCATGAGGGATGGCAGAATGAAATCATGCCGGAGTATTCGGCCATTACAGTTATCAAGCGGACGAAGCTGGCGGATTTGCTGCAGGCATCGGAGGGAGCGGCATGGACAGGGCTTGCTGGTACCCTGATTGGCTACGCCTTGCAGGATGAGCCTGTGGCCGGACTGTCAAAATACAAGCGCACAGGAGAGCTTTTGCAGGCTTATTTGCAGAGATATCTGGAAAAATCATCGGCTGGTGATGAAAATACTGGAAATACTGGAAATGCCGTAATTGCTGGCGATTTTGAAGATGCTGCTGCGCTGATTGGCTCTATCAAGGCCTTTGTTGAGGGGCATGAGCTGGAAAATAAATGGCAGCTGGTGGACCTGTGCAATAGGGCCTGTGGCAATGCATGATAAAAAATAACGCAAAAAAAGCTGCCGTGTGTATCTGTGCTTCAGATACATGGGGCAGCTTTTGCTTTGCTTACTTGCCGAACAGCAGGACTACGCCTCCGGCGGTACTCATGGCAACAATAGAGAATTTGAGAATGGGGCGGGGGGACAGGTGGGTGAGCTTGGCACCCAGATACGCGCCGATGAACTGCCCTGCCAGGGTCTGCAGGAAGATGCTGAAGTCCAGCTGCCCCTGCAGGAGATAGCCGAGGCCTCCTGCTACGGAAATAGGCAGGATGACCATCATGCAGGTGCCGATGGCCTGTATCAGCGGCACGCCGAAAATAATCAGCAGTGTCAGCTGGATAAAGGCGGCGGCTCCTATGCCGAAGGCACCGGAGATGAAGCCGTTGACAGTACCGGCCAGCAGGCCGTAGGTGTAGAGCTTTTTCCCTTCCAGCAGGTGGTCAGGAAAGTGAAAGAGGGAATTCAGCCAGTCGGACTGATATACCTTGAGGTAGAGCAGTACGGCGGAAAGCAGCATGATGTAGCTGGTCATGTAGCGTACCAGCTCCTCATCCAGCATGAGGGATACGTTGGCCCCGGCAAAGGAACCAAGCATGCCGCCAATGCCCAGTACGGCTCCGGTCTTGACTACCACCTCGCCCTCCCTGAAATGGCTGTAGGCTCCCGACAGGGTGGTAAATATCATGGAGGCAAGGGCCACCGCCAGAGCAGCATGCATCGGCACGTCAAAGCCAACCACCAGCAGGGCAATGGTTACGCCTGCACCTCCTGCTCCCACAAAGCCTATAATTATGCCCAAAAGAAGCATGGCAAGAAAAATCATCAGCTATCATCACGCCATCTGCCTGCCTGCTTATACTTGATTGTACTTGCTTGTATCTGCTTGTACCTGCGTGCTGTATATGTGCATTTCATGTCAGGCTTGTATATCAGGCTTGTATATGCGGCAGGAGGGCGCGACTTCCTCCCTTCGATTTGTTGTATAAATTCAGCTCTGCCATTATATCATATTTCTGTAATTTCGTTAATTGTCATTTTCTGTATTGACATATTTCATGGTTAGGCTTTATAATAAGCAATGTGCTGATTTTCAGGTCAGTGTGTTTTTTTCGCCTTGTGCGTGCGTTTTTGATTTTGATATGCTGGTATAGCACAGTCGGTAGTGCATCGGATTCGTAACCCGAAGGTCGCCAGTTCGATTCTGGCTACCAGCTCCATAAAAAATTTCCCCCTGTCTTGCGGCAGGGGGTTTTTGCTGTTTATGGTATTTCTGATGATTGATGGGACTGGCAGGGGGTCAACGGTTGATGTTGGCCAGCAGGGTTTCCTTCAGGCGGTTCTCTATCTGCAAAAGCTCCTGCTCGGCGATCTGGCGCGCCTGACGTCCCTCCTGCTGAATCTTCAGCGTTTCCTCAATGGTGGATATCAGGTCATCGTTGACCTTTTTCACGGTATCAATGTCCACAATGCTGCGGTTGTTTTCCTTGGCAGTTTCGATGGAATTGATTTTCAGCATTTCTGCGTTGCGCTTCAAAAGCTCGTTGGTGGTGTCAGAAACGGCACGCTGCATTTGCAGGACATTCTGCTGACGGGTGAGGCCCAGAGCGATGACAATCTGGTTCTTCCACAGGGGAATGGCGTTGTAGATGGCGCTCTGCACCCGCTCTACCAGAATCTTGTCGTTGTTCTGGATGAGCCTGAGCTGCGGGGCGGTCTGTATGGCGATGGTCTTGCTGATTTTCAGGTCATGTACCTTTTTTTCAAAGCGGTCAACGTTGCTCTCAAAGTCGCTGACTACCTGTCCGGCCATAGGATTGCTGGAGGCGGCGGCATCGGCCCGGAGCTTTGGCAGCACCGTGGTGCGCATTTCCTGCAGCTTTTCCTCACCGGCGCGGATATAAAGCTCCAGATGCTTGAAGTATTCAAGATTTTTCTGGTAGAGGGCGTCAAAGAGGGTTATGTCCTTCAGCATGGTGGTTTTGGACTTCTCCAGCTCTGACTGGATTTTTTCAACCTTTGTGGAGAGCTTTTCGTAGGAGGAAATCAGGTTTTCCCCCTTGCTGACCAGCGAGCCGATAAGGGGCAGCTTTTTGACAAAGCTGTCGGATTCCTTGCGGCTGAATTCGTTGATTTTCCCCGAAAGCTCCGTCAGCAGCTCGCCTACCTGTCCGCTGTCCTTGGTGCGTACCTGGGACAGCAGGCTGTCGGAGAAATCCGCCATATTCTTCTGGGCACCGGAGCCGAACTGCAGGGCATAGCCGGAATTGGTCAGGTCAATTTTTGCTTTGATTTCATCAACCTGCTGGCGCTCTGCCGGTGTCAGGGCCTCTGTCTGCTGTGTTACCTGCATTATTTCCTGCTGCTGGTCGATGACTGCCACAGGGGCGGCAGCTGCAGTATTTTCCTGTGCTTTTGCTTTCAGCAGATCATCGAGATTAATTTCTGACATAATATTCATCCTTTCCTGTTGGTGATTTTATTTTTGGAAGCGTCCTCTTGGTCGGCTGTTTCTTTTTTTTCTGTTGCTACAGGGATATTCATCGACAGGCTCGCCGATGTCAAAGGGGCGGTCAATGCTGAAGGGATTGTTTTCCAGCGTGATGTCTGGAAGTTCCCTGCTGTATGCGGCCTGTGTATCCGCTGTGTCATGCCCTCCGGCATTTGTTCTGGCTGCAGCTTTTCTAGGCGTTTCAGAGGTGTTTTGAATGCCGGCATCAGACATAATCTGCTCAGCTACCTTCAGCTCCGACTCCACCTCTAGCATCTTGTCGGTCAGCATGCGGCTGAACTGGGCCTCGTAGGCTTCGTCAAAGGATTCCAGGGTGCGTTTTGTCTTTGTCTTGATTTTAGCAATTTCCGGCGTGTTCAGCCCCATCTGCTCAAATTCCAGAAACTGCTTTGACAGGGACACGGCCCTGTCCTGATAGTAGTTGATAAACTGGTCTGCCATTCCGATTTTGCCGGGATGACTTTTCATATAGTTTATCATTTGCAAGGCAATCCCTTGCATTTTCTTTAGCTGCTCAGTCAGCTCCTGATCTTGTAGCTGGCGGATAATACCGTTCAGTGCGTTGAAGTCATTGACTGCTTTCTGATAGCTGTCCTGGGCAAAGTCGTTGACAGGCTGTGCGGAGTCATTTTCGAGAGAGGTGCTTTGGATGTTTTGCAGCTGCTTCTTTTCGGCCTGATTTTCCTTGTATTTTGGATACCAGAGGCTGCGGGTGCCGATGGCTGTCATGATAAGGCCGATGGCCAGTACGATGCTACCGCCCAGAATCTCCCCCGTGAGGAAGCCGCCCAGACTGACCAGCATGACGAAAGATCCTGCTATGGTCAGGGCGGTATGGGCCACAAGGGAGAATACTTTTTTTATTAGTTTTAGTAAGAAATCCATGATGTTACGCTCCATTAATCCATGATATTTTATGTTTTATTGTTTGAATATTTGGAAAGAACTTTGTTCTATTACCTATTTTAATATCAAACGTGTAAATAAGCAACATTTTAATTTGCAGTACAGGAAATTATGTTTTAGGGTGCCGTGGTGGCAGGCATAGGGTTGTAAGGCGTGAATATGGCTTCCGTATTGACAGCGTCGCTTTTTGGTAATATAGTAATAACGATAATTGTTTTCAGAATTTGACAAAGTGATGTACATATTATGTACGGTTTGTGTGAGGTTATTATGAAAAAGGAAAAATATGTGGTCAGCGGCATGACCTGTTCCGCCTGCTCCGCCAGGGTACAGAAGGCGGTGGACGGACTGCCGGGCTGCAAAAATGCCGTGGTGAATCTTCTGACCGGCAGCATGCAGATAGAATATGATGAAAAGCTGCTGACTGCGGAAGAGATTGTGGCGGCGGTGGAAAGGGCAGGCTATGGGGCCGCTTTGGCAGATGCCGGTGAAGGAAATGGCAGAGGGACAGGCGGTAACGGCGTGGAGGCTTCGAGAAAAGGCATGGGAAGCGATACGGACAACAGCCTGGGGAATGCCCTGGGCAGGGAAGCTTCCGGGCTGAGAAGACGTCTGGTCTGGTCGGCTGCTTTTTTGGTGCCGCTGATGTATATAGCCATGCACCACATGCTGGCAGAGTGGTTTGGACTGGTGCCCTGGGATGGCTTCAGGGAGGTTTTTCATGGCAGGGAAAATGCTGTGACTTCGGCATTTGCCCAGCTTTTGCTGAGTGTGCCGATTCTGGCACTGAACCGCAGGTATTTTGTCAATGGCTTCCGCAGCCTTTTCAGGGGCTCGCCAAACATGGACAGCCTGGTGGGCATAGGTGCCGCTGCATCGGCGGTTTTTGGCGTATTTGCCATTTTCCGCATGAGCTGGGGCATGGGGCACGGTGACTGGGAGCTGGTGGAGGCCTACAGTGAAAGCCTTTATTTCGAGTCGGCAGGTATGATTGTGACGCTGATTACGGTGGGCAAATATCTGGAGGCCCGTGCCAAGAGCAGCACGGGGGAGGCGCTGAGGCGGCTGATGGGGCTGGTGCCCAGAACTGCCCTTGTGGTGCGTGATGGCAGCGAGGTGGAGATTGCAGCCGATGAGCTGGTGCCGGGGGATGAGGTGATTGTGAGGCCGGGGGGCAGTATTGCCGCTGATGGTGTAGTGATTGAGGGAAGTGCCAGCCTGGACGAGTCGGCGATTACCGGTGAGTCCCTGCCCGTGCAGAAAAAGGCGGGGGACAGGGTGATTTCCGCTTCTATCAATCTGGACGGCTATATACGCTTCCGGGCGGAAAAGGTGGGAGCTGATTCCGCCATCAGCCAGATTATACGGCTGGTGGATGAGGCCGGTGCCACCAAGGCGCCTATTGCCAAGCTGGCGGACAGGATTTCCGGGGTTTTTGTGCCGATTGTTATCGGTATTGCCCTTGTGACCGGCATTGTCTGGCTGATGCTGGGGTACGGCGTGGAATTTGCTTTTTCGGCGGCGATTTCCGTGCTGGTGATTTCCTGTCCGTGTGCGCTGGGGCTGGCGACGCCGGTGGCGATTATGACGGGAACCGGCAAGGGGGCAGAGCGGGGCATCCTGATTAAGTCCGGGGAAATTCTGGAACGGGCCAGGGGAATTGATACCGTCATGCTGGACAAGACCGGGACAATAACCAATGGCAGTCCAAGGGTGACGGATGTGCTGTGCCAGGGTGATTTTCGGGAGCTTTTGCAGAAGGCGGCTTCTGTGGAGCAGGCAAGCCAGCACCCGCTGGGGCAGGCCATAGTGGCATTGGCCGAGGAACAGGGGATAGAGCTGCTCCACTTTGAGAATTTTGCCAATGAACCCGGCATGGGCATTTCTGCTGTGTTGGGAAATGAGCGGTTTTTTGTGGGCAATGAGGAGTACATGAAGAACCGCGGTTTTGATGTATCGGCGTACAGATACCGCATGGATGCGCTATCCGGTGAGGGAAAAACCGTCCTGCTGGCGGCTGGTGAGAATTGCCTTCTGGGGATTTTTGCCGTGGCTGACAGGGAGAAAGGCTCCAGCCGACAGGCTGTGGAGCTTTTGAGAAGCTCCGGCATGGATGTGGTAATGATTACCGGCGACAACCGGCTAACGGCGCAGGCGGTGGCTAGGCGGGCAGGCATAGATCGGGTATTTGCCGGTGTGCTGCCCCAGGATAAGGAACGGCTGGTTCGTGAGCAGCAGGACAAGGGGCGCGTGGTGGCAATGGCAGGTGATGGCATAAATGATGCTCCGGCACTGGTGCGGGCTGACGTGGGAATTGCCGTGGGGGCAGGTACGGATATTGCCATGGAAAGTGCGGATGTGGTGCTGGTGGGCAGCGATTTGCGGCAGATTGCTGACATGATTGCCCTGAGCCGGGCGGTGATTAGGAATATCAAGGAAAATCTGTTTTGGGCTTTTTTCTATAATGTTATTGGCATTCCTTTGGCGGCAGGGGTGTTTTACCCTGCTTTCGGATTGAAGCTGTCCCCGATGATTGGGGCAGCGGCTATGAGCATGAGCAGCCTGTGCGTGGTGCTGAATGCCCTGCGGCTGAAGCGGTTCAGATTTTCCGAGGCTGCCTTTGAGGGGGCCGAAAGCAGCGGGGAGCCTGCTGGCGGAGTGCGCATTTTGTCGATGGCTGATGAAGCTAATAGAGCTAATAAAGATAATAAAGCTAATAAAGCTGCCGAAGCAGATAAAGCTGCTGAAGCAGATGAAAATAAATGCAGGTGTGACTGCAGAGCTGGAAAGGATGATTTTGTGATGAAAAAAGAGCTGAGGATTGAAGGAATGATGTGCATGCATTGCCAGAAGCATGTGCATGATGCGCTGAGCAAAATGGATGGCGTGGCTTCTGTGGAGGTGGATTTGGAAAATAAGACTGCCATTGTAGAAGCTGACAGGGACATTTCTTTGGCAGAATTTAAGACGGTGATTGCCGAAGCAGGTTATGAGCTGGTGTGATTGTCAGCGATTTGCGTGCTGATTAGAGGTGTATATGTAGGGTGGAAGAGGCCGCTGTAAAAGGCTTCTTCCATTTTTTTTATTTTTTTAGAAAAATTTATAAAAAAGTGTTGACATGGATGGGGGAAAGTAGTATTATATTCCTTGTCAGTCGCGCAGAGCGCTGAAAGACATAGGAAATATGCGGAAATAGCTCAGTTGGTAGAGCATCACCTTGCCAAGGTGGGGGTCGCGAGTTCGAGTCTCGTTTTCCGCTCCATATTATGCGGAAATAGCTCAGTTGGTAGAGCATCACCTTGCCAAGGTGGGGGTCGCGAG